>CAYTEI010000003.1:0-52229 GCA_964436705.1 uncultured Thermococci archaeon | reverse complement strand
CTATAATGCCAGTAATTCGTCTACTCCGTGTCATGTTTAACTTATATGTTTACAAATTATTTAAACCCTTCTATATAGAGCAAAAATTCTAGATAAATTAGCTTCTATCCTTAAATATTTCGGGATACTTCTTATTTAATCAAGAGAATTTTCCTTATTCCTTATATGAGATACTTTAAAATTTAAGAAGAGACAAAATACTATAAATCATTAGTTCTTACATTTCAATATGAGGTTATGAGTTTTTCATGGTTATTCTTTGAGTGGTACTGGCAGTAATATTTACGTCCAGAACCTAGTTATGGAATTATGTCGGATGGGGCATGATGTATCCGTAATGGCTCAGGACTCGGAGGTCAGTGATTTAGATTTCGTAAATGAGTTCATCAGAAAAGGGGATCGAGTAAGTAAGCAAGAAAATTCTTTTGATGGGTACTGTAAAGTTTATCAGCCTGAGATCGGTGATTTACTTCCTTGTTATGTTGATTATGAAAGTGATGAATACCGGACAAAGCCTTTTACCCAGTTGACAGGAGCCGAGCTCAGGAACTATATAGAAAAAAATGTTGAGGCATTAAGATGGATTCAGGAAGAAGATGAATTTAGGCATCTAATCACTAATCATGTGGTAATGTCCCCTTATATTGCTTATAAATTAAATATGTCTGATCTTAGTTATTATAGTGTTGTTCATGGTAGTTCTATTGCTTTTACAGTTAAGCAAGGTATTGATAGGTATTCTGAGTATGCTTTAAAGGGTTTAAATCATGCAAGTAGGATCATAGTTCCTTCTGAATACATAATGTCAGAATTAAAGAGAGTTCTAGGATCCGAGCTCGAAGCAGATAAGATCAAACTTATTCCGCTTGGGACAAACGTAGAAAGTTTTCAAATACCAAAAAACAAAAAGAGATACCTAAAAGAAGCTAAAAAAGAATTAATCCGACTAAAAAATAATAAAGGAAGCAGGGCTAAAGATATCAATCAAAAAATATATCAAGAGATCACTAATACCGATGATCCAGATCTAGAAAAGATAATTGGGAATTACAGTGGGTCATATACTAAGATGGTGCCGGATTCAGATACAGATGAAATATCAAAGTTGGATATGGAGAATGATTTCGTAATAACTTATCTCGGGAAGATCCTGAATACTAAAGGAGTTTTTAAATTAGTCATACCAATTCTAAAGATCCTTAAAAAATATCCTGAAGCGAAATTCATGGTGATTGGGTTTGGAGGTCATAGAGAACCTTTCGAACTACTGTTCCATGCCGTAACTAGTGGTAATAAGGATCTATATGAGAAAATTATAAGAACTTATGATGATTGGGATAAAGAACATAAAGAAAACTTAGATGATCTTGAGTTCTTAGAAGGTTCTAATTATAGTGATAGAGTTGTTTTTACTGGGTATGCTGACCATCAAGCTTTGAAGTATCTACTTCCTCTCAGTGATGTAATGGTAGCTCCTTCGAAGACTCCTGAGGCATTCGCCCTTGTATCTGTTGAAGCAATGAGTTCAGGGGTAATACCAATGGTAACGAATTTCTCCGGATTTAAAGACTTCATAAAGACTATGGAAACAGAAATAGACAAAAATAATTTACCAGATTTTCTTGAAAACACCATAAAACTAAATCCAAATAAGAGAACAACTAAACAAATAGAAAATAATCTTGAAAATCTAATAAAACATAAAGAAAAAATAAAATCTTACAAAAACAGAAAAAAATTACATAGAATAGCAAAAAACCATTACAGCTGGAAAATGGTTACGAATTCAATAATGGAAACAATTAAAGAAAATAAAGAAAACCCAAAAACTTAAGAAGAACCAAAAATCCAAGTGTAATAGACAGGCCAGCTGGGAGAAGGATCTATTCCTTCTTCCATAACTCAAACCTTTTCTAAGAAATACTCAAAATTTATAAAAAAAGAAGAATTTATATTTTTACGTCGATATTAAATTCATCAGCTAGTTCTTTGTATCGGTTTCTTACAGTAACTTCAGTTACATTAGCAACTTCTGCTACCTCTCTCTGAGTCCGCTTTTCTCCACCATTAGCTGCTGTAATATAGATAGCTGCTGCAGAAACCCCTAGGGGTCCTCTACCAGATGTTAACCCTTCCTCCATTGCTCTCTGAATAAGTTTCTCAGCTTCCGTTCTTACATTACCTGAAAGACCAAGCTCTGAGACAAATCTAGGTATGTAATCTACTGGGCTCGTAGGATTCAGCTGCAATTCGAGTTCTCGTGAAATATATCGATAGGTTCTACCAATATCTTTCTTACTAACCTTTGCTACTTCGCTGGTTTCGTCTAGTGATCTTGGAATTCTTGCTTTTCGGCAAGCTGCATATAGGCAGGCGCTTGTCATTTCTTCAATGCTTCTTCCTCTGACTAAGTCCTCGTCAATAGTTCTCCTGTAAAGAACACTAGCAGCTTCTCTAACATTCTTAGGAAGTTCAAGAGCTGAAGCCATCCTGTCAAGCTCACTTAATGCAAAGGAAAGATTACGATCCTTTGAACTAGAAACTCTAGTTCTTCTCTGCCACATACGTAGTCTGTACATCTTGGACTTTTGGTCAGAGCCAATATCTCTTCCATTACTGTCCTTGTTTCTCCAATCTATATTAGTTGAAAGGCCTTTGTCGTGGATCATGTAGGTGGATGGAGCTCCTGATCTCTTCTTGTCTTTCTTATCTTCACTGTTGAAGGATCTCCATTCTGGCCCTTGGTCGATTATTTCATCTGATACTACTAGTCCACAATTTCCGCAGATTGTTTCACCGCTTCCGTAATCCTCTACGATATTCTCGCTTCCACATTCAGGACATTCCATAAAAATAACCTCAAGATTTGATAACTACTTTTTTGGATATCTTCTATTATTGAATCGTTTTTTATCATTGTAGATATTTTTATACAAATTATGCTGGGGAAATTTTTAAAGCAAAAGAAGTTTTCCAGTATTTAAGGTTTTTGGGTTTTCCTTTATAAGGTTTTTGGTTCTTGGTCGGGTGCCTAATAAAAGGCAAGAACTGGTTCTAGTTATTATACTAATTACCCTTTAAAGCGATTTCATGTCTCCAAAGAATTCAGATTAAACTGGGATATAGAACTATTCTCTATATCTAAAAAACCCTTTATTCACTACATTAACGACAAATCGTAAATAATATAAGTGAGGTCTAATACCATTTCAGGATGGATAAGATGCAAAATCACCAAGACTACAATTTCAAGATTTATCAAGATCTAATATCTGAAATCCAAGACGAAGAAATCAAAAAGATAAGGGTAGGCCTACACGAAGTATACGTCAAAAGTAGGAACGCTGGAATATCAATGAGATACGACAGCCGAGAAGATTCCTCAATCAAAAACGCTGGGAACCTCACAGAGAAAACAGCTCTCGAATTAACCAAATACATAAAATCATGGAACTTTACAGAAGCCAGCATCGGACTAGCTGCTCTTAACTCTTTAATGGAGCCCGAAGGAGAAAAAATGAACGCTTTTGATTTCATTGATAAAAAATTATCGGATGGAGACAAGGTCGCCGTCATTGGGCACTTCCCATGGGTCGATAGAACAGATAAAGATGTAGAGGTCTGGACCTTAGAAAGAAAAAACATCAAAGGAGACCTACCGGATACCGCTTCTGAGTACATTTTACCAAAAGCAGACTACGTATTAATAACTGGAACCACCCTAATAAATAAAACTCTACCTAGACTCCTTGAATTATCCCAAAATTCATATAACATTGTTTTAGGACCTTCAACTCCTTTTTCTTCCGTACTATTCGATTACGGGGTAGATGCTATAGCGGGTTCCAAAATAAAAGAGGACAAAGAAGTAATGAAGAAAGTACAAGAAGGCGTAAACATAAAAGATCTACTTGAAAACGATTTACAACCCTTAATAAAATTTAAAGAGGAATAAAAAATGTTTAATAAATCAAAAATGTTCAAGATCACAATAACCATGTTAATAGTTTCCATACTCTTAGTTAGTGGATGTATTAACCAAAGTCAAAGCCAAGCCAACAAAGAAGAGATAACAGATATGGCGGGAAGAAAAGTTAAGATCCCAAACAAAGTAAATAAAGTAATTGGAATCGGACCAAGCGCACTAAGATTGATAACCTTTGTAAACGCTACAGACAAAGTAGTTGGCGTAGAGCAAACAGAGAAAAAATGGGGAAAACTCAACCCATACAACATGGCACACCCCGAAATACAAGAAAAAACATCCATCGGTACAGACTTTGGAGGAGATCCAAGCCTAATAACGGAACAAAGCCCTGACGTCATAATAGCAACCGCCTTAACCGAGGGAAAAGCAAATGATCTACAAGACAAAACAGGTATCCCCGTGGTACTAACCTCACCAGGAAAAATAATAAAAAACCAAAAACAATTCTATGAAGCCCTAGAAACTGTTGGAAAAGTACTAAATAAACAAAAAAGAACACAAGAACTTATTAATTATACTGAAACCATAATATCTGATCTAAATAATAGAACAAAGGAAAT
Source organism: uncultured Thermococci archaeon (assembly GCA_964436705.1). Classification (GTDB taxonomy): domain Archaea; phylum Methanobacteriota_B; class Thermococci; order Thermococcales; family CAYNOZ01; genus CAYNOZ01. Next base: position 47,681 of record CAYTEI010000003.1, on the reverse strand, counting down.
CCCGAAAAAAGCTAAACCAGAAGTATATATCGGAGGAAGATCCCATGAAGGAGGAGCAGGAATAATCTCAACTCAGCACCCATTCGCACCATTCAAATTCCTAAACGCTAAAAATGTTGCTAGTTCAATCGATGGACACGCAATGATTAGTAGGGAAAAATTAGTAACATGGAACCCAGAAATAATGTTCATATCCGAATCAAATCTCAAAAGATGCAAAAAAGAACTAAAAGAACCTAAATACCAAGTTCTATCAGTAATGAAAACCGAAGAGATCTATGGAATACTCCCATCCATGTTCTATGGAACTAATTTCGAAATAGTGCTAGCTAATTCATATTACATTGGAAAGAAGGTTTTTCCAGATAAATTCGAAGATATAGATCCAGAAAACAAAGCAAATGAGATATTTAAAGAATTTGTTGGAAAACCTGTCTACAACGGAGTAAGAAAAAATTTCGGAGGATTCAAGCAAGTAGAAATTAATTAAAGATTTAGTCAATATTCTGTATCCGGAATTATACCTTTATATTATGCTTTATATCTTTATAAATTTTAAATTGTATCTCCATAGTTTTTAAAATTCACAAGATTATAAGAGATAGCAAGCTTGGAGGGATAAATTTGAAAGTCCTAAATGTTTTTTATTCGTCTTCAGGAAATACTGAGAAAGTTGCGAACCGAATAGAACACACTTTAAAAGGTATCGGGCATGAGGTGAATACTGTAAAAATAGATTCGGATTTGGATGGCTTAAATATTTTGAACTACGAATTCGTTTTCGCCGGATCCGGAGTCTATAATTGGTTACCAGGAAAACCAATGAGAGATCTTTTCTCAAAACTTCTCTCCAAGTACTCTGAAACTGATGATATAAAACCAGGGTGTCCTAAGAGATCGAATCGAAGGGCTATAGTTTATTGTACCTATGGTGGAGTCCATACAGGGAGAAAAGAAGCCGTACCGGCCGTGAAATACATGGGGCAAATGTTCGATCATTTAGGTTACACAATTCTAGGAGAATGGTATATAGTCGGAGATTATACAGAAAATATGGATTATGCCTCCAAAGAAGGACGATTAGGTAACATTAAAGGACGTCCAAATGAAAAGGACTTAGAAGACGTAGAAGAACGAGTAAAAGGAGTAATTGATCTTTAAATATTTTTTATTACTTATTTCTAATACATATAGGGCTTATGTGCAAACCAATTTACAACTTTCGATCAGGTTACAATTAAACCTCTTTTTAGAAAATACTAAAACTTTAATAGATAAAAAACTTATATAAATGTAATATCAATTGGATCAAAATCACTCTTTAAAAATTAAATTTGGTTAATTCTAATTAAAAATCTCTTTGAGGTAAAAATTATGAAGATCGGGATAATAGGAGCGGGTCCTGGAGGGCTTGCAGCCGGAGATCTCTTAGCCCATTACGGATACGATGTAACTATATACGAAAAAGAGTCAGAAGTCGGAGGAAGAAACGCCAAAATTCAGGAAAATGGCTACACCTTCGATATAGGACCAACTTTTTTCATGATGGACTTTATTCTAAAGGAAATATTCGAGGAATGTGGTAGAGATCTAGATGAATATGTGGACTTAGTGGAATTAGATCCATATTATCAAATAGTATATTCAGACGGAGACAAGCTAAAATTAGGACCAGATAAAGAAAAAAATAAGGAATCCATATCTAATATAGAGCCTGACGATCGTGATGGATATGAAAGCTTTATGAAAGATAATAAAAAGAAGCTGGACAGAACCTTACCCGCTCTGCAAAGAGGTTACTATAAATACACTGATATTATTTCATCAGAAGTTTTAAAAATGCTTCCAGTGCTTAGGCCTTTTACGAGTCTTTGGGATGATCTTGGTAAACATTTTAGCGATGAAAAAATTAAAGTTGGCTTCACTTTCCAGTCTAAGTACTTAGGGATGTCACCGTATAATTGTCCTTCAATGTTCAGTATTATTCCATATATAGAGCATACTTGGGATATATATCATGCTATTGGTGGCTTAAACCAATTGGCAGAGGGTATGACTCAGTTATTCAGGGAAAAAGGCGGTGAAGTAAGATTAGATTCCGAAGTTGAAGAAATAAAGATTGAGGATGGAGAAGCCCAAGGAATTGAACTTTCAAGCGGTGAGGAAATTGAATTAGATCAGATAATTATGAATTCTGATTTCGCTTGGTCAATGAAAAACTTGATCCCTAATGAGAAAAGAAATAAATACAGTGATGAAAAAATAGATAATAAGAAGTTTTCCTGTTCCACGTTCATGCTGTATTTGGGACTTGATAAGTTATATGAAGATCTTGAACATCATAATGTCTTCATTACAGAAGATTACGAAAGAAATTTCAAAGAAATAGAAGAACTCAAAGTTGTACCTGAAGATCCTTCCTTTTACGTTCAGAACGCTTCAATTACAGATCCTACTCTAGCTCCTGAAGGGCATTCAACCCTTTACGTGCTCGTACCAGTTCCAAATCTAAAATCCGATGCAGATTGGGAATCCAAAAAAGAAGAATACAGGAACCAAATAATCAATAAACTAGAAGAAAAAGCAGAATTAGAAGATCTAGAGGGACATATTGAGTACGAAAAGATACTAACACCTTTGGATTGGAAGGAAGAAATGAATGTTGGGATTGGATCTACATTCAATCTATCCCATAATATAAGGCAGATGTTAGTCTGGCGGCCTAGAAATAAGTTTGAAGAATTCGATAATATGTGGATTGTTGGAGGAGGAACTAATCCTGGTAGTGGGCTACCTACTATTTACGAGTCTGGAAGAATCGCAGCCCATGAAATAAAGAAAAGATTTGGTAACGAGGGTGTTTGAAATAACTAAAGACGACAAGATCATATCAAAAAATCCCCAAAATAATGAAATTGTTAATACTTATTCTAAAGCTTCTGAAAAGGAAATAAAAGAAGTAATTAAGGATTCAAGAGAAGCTTTTAAAACTTGGAGCAATTTAAGTGTTAAAAAAAGAACAAATCATTTATCAAACATTAGAAAATCTATGATCGAGAATCTCGATGAATTAGTTAAGGATATCAAGAAAGATACTGGCAAGGTAGATAATGAGGCATTAATGTCGGATATACTACCAACCCTCGATACAATAAAGTATTATGAAGATAATGCAGAAGAAATACTGAGTAAAGAGGAAAAGAAGACCCCCAGGATCTTCCGGAAGAACAATTCCTACATTGAGTATAAGCCTTTAGGAGTGACTCTTGTCATTTCTCCTTGGAATTATCCGCTTCAATTATCTATGGTGCCTACTTTGTCTGCGTTGGTTGCTGGTAGTACAGTTATTTTAAAACCATCCGAGGTAACTCCTTTGGTTGGTGAAGTTGCTAAAGAGATTTGTCAGGATTCGGGTCTTCCTGATAATGTTTTCCAAGTGGTTCAAGGTGGTGGAAACGTTGGTAAGAAATTAATTGACGCTGAGCCTGATAAAATCTTTTTCACCGGTAGTGTTGAAACCGGTAAGAAGATTATGGAGGCTGCTTCAAAGAATTTAATTCCTGTTGAGCTTGAAATGGGTGGTAAGGATCCTATGATAGTCTTTGAAGATTCTGATCTGGATCGAGCGGTAGAAGGAGCTGTTTACGGAGCATTTGCAAATTCTGGTCAGTTATGTGTTTCTATTGAAAGATTATATGTTCAGAATAGCATTTATAATGAGTTCGTGGAAAGAGTTGTGGAAAGAGTTAAGGATCTTAGGTTTGGTGATGATAAGGACTCTGATATTGGGCCTATAATATATCCTCAGCAAGTTAATATAGTTGATGAGCATTTAGATGATGCCCTGGATAAGGGAGCTAAGATTTTAACTGATAGAAAGCGTGAAGATCTCTTTTACTATCCTCAAGTGCTAAAAAATGTGGATCATAGTATGAAGATCATGCAGGATGAAACTTTTGGTCCTGTTCTTCCTATTATGCCTTTCAGTACTGAGAAAGAAGCTATTGAACTTGCTAATGATACAAGGTATGGACTAAATTCTAGTGTTTGGACCGAGGATATTAGTAAAGCTAAGAGAGTGGTTAATCACTTAAGAGTTGGTAATAGTTATATTAATGATGTAGTTAAGAATGTTGGTAATCCTCAACTTCCTTTTGGCGGAGTTAAAAAGAGTGGAATTGGTTTATATCATGGAGTAGAGGGTTTGAGGAGATTCTGTATTAGGACTTCTGTAATGGTGAATAAAAGGAGTGGTGACGAGGTTAACTGGTTCCCGTATACTGAAGATTTTTATAAAACTCTTAAAAAGATAATTCACACCGAATACGGAGATATAGGTTTTCTTGAAAAGATCAAGAACCTTATTTCTCTGTATAGGGAGATTTAAAAATGGTCGCACTTGAATGGAACTTGAGAAATTTAGCTGTATCTATCTTAATTCTTGTTTGGTGGTCAGAATTCCTTGTTTTCCATTCAGAAAAATCAAAGAAAGGTCAAAAAACATATAATCTGATATTTATCTCTATTTTAATATCTATAGGGTTTTCTTTTGTTTTATTTATTTCAAATATTAGTAATATGGTTTCTAGGGAATTTCTGCCTATGCTTGAATTAATAGGGATCTTTATTATTTTTCTCGGTCTTTCTCTTAGATATTGGAGCGCTATTTTATTGGGTAATAACTTTACTAGAGATTTAATAGTTCCAAATGTTGTAAATCTTGTTAGTGTTGGCCCCTATAGGTATCTAAGACATCCTCTTTATTTAGGACTATTTCTAATAGTTCTTGGAGTCAGTCTATTTATTGGTAACTTAATTGGAGTTATATTTACCTGTTTTCTAATGTTTATTGCATTGAAAAAAAGAATCAATGAGGAAGAAAGATTACTAGAAGAAAGATTAGGTGATAAATATATTGAATGGAAGAAAAATCGGTATAAATATTTTCCTTTCATTTATTAAGGAGTTAAAAATATGAATAATAAAGAAAAGGTTATTGTTATTGGTGGAGGCCTAGGGGGTGTATCCGCCTCGATTTCCTTTGCTTCGGAAGGTTATTCCGTGGAACTTTATGAGAAAAATGATCAAATTGGTGGAAAACTGAATTTACTGGAGAAAGATGGATTTAAATTTGATTTAGGACCATCAATCCTAACAATGCCCCACATTTTCTACGATCTTTTTGATATGGCCGGAAAAGATATGGATGATTATGTTGAAATTGAAAAACTGGATCTTCAATGGAGAAATTTCTTCGAGGATGATCAAGTCATAGATCTGTACGGTGACGTAGATGAAATAGTTAAGAATAATGAAATTCTCGGCAAAAAAGATAAAAAGGATTTAAGAGAATTCATGGATTATTCTAATAATCTATATGATGCTGCAGAGGATAGTTACTTTAATAAGGGTTTAGATAATCTTTGGGAAGTTCTGAAAAATCATGGGTTTATTCGTTCCCTTTGGGATTTTGATTATTTCAATACAATGCATGAAGGTGTAGATAAACGGATAAGTAATGATTATTTGACGCATATTATGGATTTTTTCGTAAAATATGTTGGTTCATCTCCTTATGATGCTCCGGCAGTTCTAAATTTGCTTCCATTTGTACAGTTTGAGTATGGGCTTTGGTATGTAAGTGGTGGAATGTATAATTTGGCAGAAGGCCTGAAAGAAGCTATGAAGGATCTAGACATAGAAATAAATCTTAACACTGAAATAGTAAATATTAATACTGAAAATAATTCTGTTAAAAGCATTGAAACAGAAAATAACGAACTAATTGAAGGAGAAATATTTGTATCTAATATGGAAGTTATTCCAACTTATAGAGAATTACTGGAAGATCAAAGCATTGTAAAAAGGTATGAAAAGAAATTCGAACCATCATGCTCGGGATACGTAATTCATCTTGGAGTCGATAGAAGATACGATCAATTAGCTCATCACAACTTTTTCTTTTCTAAAGACCCAAAAGATCACTTTGATTCTGTTTACAATGATAAAAAACTTCCAGAAGACCCAACGATTTATTTGGTTGCCTCAACGAGAACAGACGAATCCCAAGCGCCTGAAGGCTGTGAAAACATAAAAATCCTTCCACACATTCCTCACATAGAAGAAGAATCATTTACGGAAGAAGAATTTGCTGAATTTAAAGAAAATGTCTTAGATAAGCTTGAAAGAATGGGATTAGAAGATTTAAGAGATCATATTATTACTGAGGACATTTGGAAGCCAGAAGACATAAAAAAGAATTATTATTCAAATAAAGGATCCATATACGGTGTAGTCTCTGATAAGGGGAAAAATAAGGGTTTCAAAGCTCCGAAAGAAAGTGAAAAATATAATAATCTGTATTTCGTAGGAGGCAGTGTAAATCCGGGAGGAGGCATGCCAATGGTCACTCTTTCAGGAAAACAAGTGAGGAACAAGTTTATCGAGGAAAAATAAAGCCTTATTAGATAAACCTCTAATTTTTACTTTTCAACAAAGCATTTGGGGTATTTAAAGACTAGGTTAACAGTTCTTTCTTATAGATACATTTGTTGTATTTTTACATATTCTTATTTTTTATACCTGATTAAAAAAGATTTTAATAAATAAGTTTATAGTATATGTTAAGGTGGGTTAATGTCCCTAGATGATTTGATAGATCCTGAGCCCAAAACAGCTTTTATGGTTGCTAATCAAGGGATTGCCAGAGCAGTTCTCGAAAGTGATGCAAAAGTAACAGCCTTCTTCCCTGGTTCCCCAACAAACGAGATACTTGATACAGTTTATCAGTTATCCGAGAACTATGAAGATCTTAAAATGGAAGTAGTTTCTAACGAAAAAGTTGCTCTAGAAACTGCTGCCGGCGCCTCCATGGCTGGAGTAAGAGCATTCACCTCAATGAAAAGCGTTGGACTAAACGTTGCAAGTGATACCTTCTTCAGTTTAGGATATACCGGGATCAACGCGGGAATGGTACTACTTGCGGCCGATGATCCTCACGCCCACTCATCACAAAGTGAACAAGACGCCAGATACTATGCTCAAGCAGCACATGTACCAATGATCGAGCCATCGACAGCCCAAGAAGCATATGAAATGGTTAAATGGGCCTTCGAACTATCAGAAAAACACGAGATTGTCACCTTAGTAAGGACTACAACAAGAGTTAATCATCAAAGCTCCAATATTGAACTTGGCGAAGTTAATAGATCCAAATTTGAGAAAAAAGATTGGGAAGATGTAAAAGATAATTACTACACTATCGGAGCTACTGCAAGACGATTAAAAGGAGAAGCCCTAGAAAAAATAGATGAAATCCAAAAAGAATTTGAAGATAATCAATTTAATAAGTTTATTGAGGGGAGCAGCGATATCGGTGTTATAACATCGGGAGTTTCATATCTACATACTTTAGAAGCTCTTGATAATCTTGAAATTGATCCAAGCATCCTAAAACTTGGAACGACCTATCCATTACCATTAGGAACTATTACTGGTTTTATAAAAGATCTCGAAACTCTTGTAGTAGTTGAGGAGTTAATGCCTTATATTGAAGAAAAGATCACTGCTCTAGCAAAAGAAGTGAATCCTGATTTAGAGATCAAAGGTAAGAATACTGATGATTTTAATATGGTAGGCGAGTATGATGTACCTAAAGTAATGGATGGATTATCTTCTGCTCTTGATCTAGAATCTTCTAATGATTATGATAGATATGTTGAGAGAGCTAATGATTTAAAAGGTAAGCTTTCTCAGAGATCACCAATTTTCTGTCCTGGATGTCCGCATAGAGCTACTCTTCAAGCCGTGCAAAAAGCTGTTGAGGATAAAGATTACGTGCTTAATAATGATATTGGCTGCTATTCGATGTTACTCTTAGAGCCTTATAATAAGACTGATTCTGTTCTGTGTATGGGTTCTTCTATGGGTCTTTCAAGTGGGATGCAGCACGTTCTTAATGATGATGTAATAGCAATGATTGGAGATTCAACCTTCTTCCACGCAGGTTTACCAGGTCTAGTTAATGCCGTACATAATAATCAGAATTTAACTGTGATAATTCTGGATAATAGTGTAACTGCGATGACTGGTCAGCAGCCTAATCCTGGTTCTGACTTTGGCCCGGATCCTGTTAGTGAGGTAGATATTGTATCAGTTGTAGAAGGGATTGGTGTTGATAAGGTTACTAAGATCAATGCTTTCGATCCTAAGAATAATGTTGAGGATATTGAGGAGACTATTGAGTATGATGGGGTTTCGGTTCTTATTTCGGAGGGTCCTTGCGCTCTTTACAATGATAGATTAAAGAGGAAGCGTGGTGAGCCAATTATACCTAATGAGGTCGATGATGAAAATTGTAGCTCTATTTATGCGTGTATTAATGATTTTTATTGTCCAGCTATTGAGGTGGATCCAGAGACAAAGCATAGTGTGATTCATCAGGATCTCTGTGATGGCTGTATGGTGTGTGCTAAGCTATGTCCAATTGATGCCATTGAATCTACTGGAGGTGAAGATGATGAGTGATAAGTATAATATTATGCTTTCTGGTGTTGGTGGTCAGGGATTAATGCTCTTATCTGAAGTAATTGGTAAAGCCTGTAATAGAGTTGATAAAGAGGTTATTACTGGTGAACAGCATGGTTTGTCTCAGAGAAGTGGTTCGATTTATGTTCATTTGAGGATTGGGGAGGATGCTATTTCTCCATTGGTTCCCTATGGCGAGGCTGATGTGTTGATCTCTATGGAAGCTATAGAATCTCTTAGGTATATAGAGTTCTTAAAGGATAATGGGGTTGTTCTAACTAATGAAAGGGTTCTACATCACCCCGTTGAGACAAGTGAAGTAGTTGATGAGGATAAGGAGTACGTTGATTTCGATGATGTTTTAAAGGGTTTAAAAGAGGTTACCGATAGGATTAATATGATTGATTCTACTGGTTTGGCTGAGGATGCTGGTAATCCTAGAACGGAGAATGTTGTTTTATTAGGTGCCGTTAGTGCTTTAAATGAATTCCCTATCGATATTGATGTCTTGAAAAACGTGGTGGAAGATACTGTACCATCTAGAGCTGTAAATGAGAACCTTAAGGCTTTTGAATTAGGTTATGAAAAAGGTAAAGAATTCTTCTAGATCTTTCTTTAGTTATTTTTTCTTCTTTATTATGAGGAAGCTGTTACCTAAAGTTTCTGTTTCGTATTCGATTCCCAGCTTTTCGATCTGGTTCTTTATTTCTTTTGCTTCCAGATATTGGGTGTAGTACTTGCTTAGTGAATTGAAGAATTTTAGTGCTGCTATGTTTTTACTTATTTTTTCTGGGAAGACTTCATTAAAGATTATTAGTTTTCCTCCGGGTAAGAGGGATTTCATTATGTTTTTCAGTATTCTTGCGTCTTTTTCTAGGTATTTAAATGTTAATGAAGCTATTGCGATATCATATTTTGGTTTAGGATACAGGTCGACTACATTCATCTTTTTAAGATCAACCCAGTCTAGTCCCTCCTTGGACTTTCTGTTTTCCGCTATTTTGAGTAATTTTCTGGAGATGTCTATTCCTCTGTAAAGTCCTTGTGGCCCGATTTTCTTTCCAAAGTATCTTGGTGAGACTGATCCACACCCTACATCTAGCACTCTCTTACCTTCTATATCCATATATTCAGCTATAACTGATCTAAAATAGAGGTGAAATGTATTGTTTAGAGTTAGGTCCCAAAAGTCAGCATCTTTTTCGAAACCAAGGAAAATGCTCGGGTGATCATAATTTATTCCAGCATACTGCCCCATCTTGGCGATATTATCATACATCGTTATGTAGTCATACACGATTTCTGAGTAGTCTAAATGGCTAAAGGATACATTGAATTCAGGATCAAGTGTTATCTGATTATTTTCCTTTTCAAAGACCCCAAGCTTGGTTCCTGTTTTCAAATATCTTTTTAAAAAGTCTTTGTTTGGCATCATGCCTATATTTTGAGCTTCTTTGATAGTAGGGGCCTTATTTTGTATCATTTCAAAGATATCAAATCTATAACCTAGTTTATAGAAAGAATACTTTAGATATTCTAAGTTTTTTAGAATTGTTTGATCGATTATTTCCACCTTATCTTTAACGGAGAGATCTTCAAAACTTCTTTTACTTTCCTTCTCACCGACATAAGGTTTCTTTGGACTAACTTTCTCCATCTGCTTAACTTTAGACTTTAATTCCTTTAAACTGTCCTCACTCTCCTCTAAACGCTCAAGTAAATCATCAATATCTTCTTGCATACTTAACACCAATAATCATCAAACATGTTAAAATAACAAATATATCATAAGAAAATAGAGGGTCAAAGAATTTAATACCTTTGTGTAGATAGATATGTATATCAAACCTAATCAATAAAGAATATCGATCTAGAAATAGAAAAATAAGAAACTAATAATAACAAATTACTGAAGATCCTTTATAGATTTAGCTATATCCCCATCATTGTCTCGAAGAGCCTTTTCCGCTTTTTCTTCAGACACATCAGCCTTCTGAACAACCATATCAATGTCTTCATCAGGAATCTCCATCTCTCTTTTCTCTACTTCCTCTTCACCCGTGATCTGGAACGTCTCTTGCCCCATCATATCTATCTTATTAACATCAGGACTCCTAATGTGTATTTCCTCGTCTTCCTTCACTATAATTACTTCTTCCGCTTCAATTTCTTCTGTTTCCATTCCCATTTGCTTCATCATTTTCTTCATTTTCCTAGGATCTAGATTACCCATATTTTTCATAATATCACATCTAACTTGAATATTTAAGAGGGGGCTTCTTGATTAACCCACTAATTGAGATAAGTAAGTAGAAGTTATAAAAGTTGTAGTTAGGTGACCGAATAAAGAATACTGTGTTAGAAAAAAAATATAGAATAAATAAATTTAGAGACCGAATCTTCCAGGAACTTTAGGGAAAAGAGTTGAATCTTCTATCTTATCTAATCCACATACGTATCTTGTGAACCTTTCTATACCAATTCCAAATCCAGCAGATGCTGGTAAGCCTTTCTTCGCCATTTCTAAATACCATTTAAATTGTTCCGGATCTAGGCCTGCTCTTCCAATTCTATTCACTAATTTTGAGTATTCGTGTTCTCTTTCTCCACCCGATATAGCTTCTTCGAACCCTTCAGGATAAATTAGGTCCATATCCTTTAAAACTCCTTTTTTATCCGAATATTCCTTATCATAGAATTCTCGTTCCTCAATAGGGAAATCTACTAACCAAAATGGTACATCACGTTCTTTCGAAAGTATTGCTTCGAAATCATCACCATATTCCTCTCTGGCATCTTTGAATTTTATTTGATCGAAAGGTGTGCTTGGAACTTTAAGATCTCTTTCTAGTATATCCAATTCTTGAGAACGTTCGGATTTGATTTTTTGGATTGTGGTTTTTATCATTCTCTCTCCAAGATCCATTATTTCTGATCTGGATGCGTTTTTGATCTCCAAGTCTAGTTGGGTAAATTCTGCTAGATGTCTACCGGTCTCTTTCTTGTGGGGTTTTTCCAATCTTACGTTTGGTGAGAAGATAAATAATTTATCTAATGATAGCAGTGACATCTGTTTATGGAATATCATGCTCTGGGTTAGCTGGTAGTTTCTTCCATAGTAGTTTATAGTGGAATCGTCTTGGCTGGAGTCTAATGGTTACTGGGGATAGTATAACTGGTGAGATTTCTGTGAATTCTTCTTCTTTTAGAAAGTCGCTCATCGTTTTTCTCAGACTGCTTTGTATTTTTACTGCAGCCTTTCTTTGTGGGGTTTGGATTTGTTCATATTGTTTTTCGACACTTTCGGTAAGATCCTCTATAATTTTTGACTTTTCTTCAATATTTAATTGTGATTCTGACATTATATCACGTTACTGGAATCATATTGACCATTTATATATTTTTCCCCTATCAAATTAAATAAATAACAAAATAAACAATAATCAATTATCAATTTAATTTAAGAAAAGCACATAAAAATGACAAAGACCAAAATTCACCAGAAAAATAAACAAAAAAACAATCATAACAAGGATCTATGAAAAAAAATTACCAATAATCGCTTAACTCCGATAACAACAAAGGAGTAGTCAAAGAAGTAATCAACGCCATAAATACAATACTTGAATAAATCAAATCATTAATCAAACCAGCGCTAAGTGCTGCATACACAAAAAAGAGTTCAACTACTCCTCGACCATTCATACCTATACCAATGAATAAAGAATCCCTAAGAGAAAACCCGGACAAAAAAGAACCAATGCTACAACCACCAATCTTACCAATAAAAGCCAAAATAAGCAATCCTAACATAAAGTAAGTGAATAAAGCTTCAAAACTAACATTAAATCCTATCCAACCAAAGTGAAGAGGGGCGAAAAATGCAAATCCCCAAGAAGTAAGTCTCTCCACATCGTGGGACTTCAAAACTCTTCTAAGAAGAATTCCATACAAAAATGCCCCTAAGATTATGTGAAATCCTAAAAATTCAGAAAGATAAGAGAAACCTAAACCGAATAAAATAACTAAGCTTAGCCTGTAAATCTGATTAATCTGCCCCTCTAAAATCCAATCAAAAACATAAGATTCGAAAATATACATCAAAATAAAGAATATAATGAATTCTACACTAATTATCCCAATATCTATTAGAATTGGTTCTTGAGGGTGTTCTAAAATAAATATCATTGAGGAAAGCATTAATATACCAACAACATCATCAATTACAGCAGCTTCTATCAAGGAAAATCCAGATTTAGTTCTTAATCTGCCTAAAGAATCCAATAATGGTACATTTATATAAGTGGCAGATATAGCCAAAGAAGAACCTATAAACAATGCTTCCATTATTGTCAAACCAAAAATATAACCCAAAACTCCACCAGAGATCAGGCAAAAGATAATTCCAAACAATGCAATAATCATAGATTCTTTTTCATGATCACGTATCTCCTGAATATCTATACCAGCACCTATTAATATAGCAACAATAGCTTCTCCTACTTTAACAATAGCATTTGTCTCATCATAAAAACCAATCTCAGGAGATAAACCTCCAATCAATACAAGTATTATACCGACGATTAATCCGCCAAAAACCTCGCCAATAGGGGCGGGAAAATCCATTTTTTCAAAAATTTCGCCGAAAGTGACCGCAGAACCAAACAATATAAAAAGGAACAATAGTATATTCATATTCTCACTAAAATCTATCTTTAACAGATTCTAAAATTTTTTCTTTTTCACCAGTGGAATAATTAAATCCATCTGCATTGATCCTAATTTCATTTCCATAACGAGGGATTATATGAAAGTGTACATGAAATATCTCTTGACCAGCAGTTCTTCCATTAGATTGTACAATATTAAATGATTCAGTCTCTAGCGCCTCGTAAACAGCCTCTGAAACCTTTTTTAAAGACTTCATAACCTCAACAGATTCTTCCATTTTCATACTCAGAAAATCAGGCCTATGTGTTTTGGGTATAACTAGGGTGTGTCCTTTTGAAATTGGATATTTATCTAATATAGCGATAGTTCTTTCATCTTCATAGACTTTGTATGATGGAAGATCACCTGAAATAATTTTACAGAAGGTACAATTATCTGAACCACTTTCCGCATCTGTCATGTTAATACCCCTCAAATCAACTTATTAACTCCTTAAGTATCTAGGGATTAAGATAAAAATAAGGAGTAGCTTCCTAACTGATTAGATACTAAAGGTAAATGAAAAAAATAATAACAGAAATTATATTTACTAGATTTTAAAACTATCTCCTTTTCTTAAAAACTGTTCAATTCTTATTAAATCGTTTAAAATAGCCTGACCAGTTTCAGGTCCACCAGCTCCAGAGCCAATTATATCAACTGAACCTAAGTGGTCAGTATCAATCGATAGAGCATTACTAGCTCCATCAACCTGTGACAGTGGATCCCCTTCCGTTAGTTTCTCTGGTTTTACAGAAATTTCTAATTTATTCTTATTCTTTACCAGATTAGCAATTAATTTTATTTTACTATTATTTTCCTTTGCTTCCTTAACATCTTTGATAGAGATATCTCCAATACCCTGTCTATCTATCTCTTTTGGATTTATGTTTTTGTCGAAGATAGTATTTGAGATTATTGCAGCCTTAGCTACAGTATCCCATCCTTCAATATCTGCTGAAGGATCTTCCTCGGCGTAGCCTAATTCCTGAGCTTTTTGCAGAGCCTCTCTACACCCCCAACCTTCTTTTTCCACTTTGGACAAGACATAATTTGTAGTGCCATTGAGGATCCCTCTTACGCTTTTTATATTACAACCAGCGAGATCTTCCTTCATTAAATTAATAGTTGGTGTTCCAGCCATTACGGTGGCTTCGTATCTCAGGTAGGCATTATTCGATCGGGCAAGATCACTTAGTTCAAAGTAATTTAAAGCCAAAGGACCTTTATTTGAAGTTATAACATTTTTACCTTTTTTTAAAGCCGTTTTAATATGGCTATATCCGGGTTCGCCAGTATCTAAATCAGTCCAAGTCGTCTCAATTATAGTATCAACATTATCTTTTTCAATGATCTTTTTAGGATCTAAATCTTTCTTTAAATCTTGATTAGCAGTATATCTAGTCAGATCGTCTTTATTCTTAATTAATTTTCCAGGATCTAGGCCTTCTGCCGTATATAAAGATCTTTTGCTATTAGCGACCGCAACAATTCTATTCCTAAGATCATATTTATCTTTTAATTCAGATTTTTTATTCACCAATTCCTTTAGAAACCCGGTTGCTACAGTTCCAAAACCGATAAGAGCTATCTTACGTTCTTGATCTTTTTCCAAACTATCCCCTCACTTCTAATTTTAAAATCAAGTAAAATATCTAGATGTATAGATCAATTCTGAAAAACATACATAATACAACTAACCCTATAAATTATTTAAGGACTGATCCATCTAAAAGGCTGTGATTTCTAACCTTCTAATCAAAGTCTCCATGATTTGGAATTTTTGATTAATTTGGTATGATCAATTTTTTCAATGATTCTTTATAATATTAAATGATCCCAATGAGGCAATATGAAATTACTAAGATTGAAGAAGATGGTAAAATAGAAATTCCTAAGGAATATATTCACGAGTTAGGAGCTTTAGAAGGAGCATATTTTTTAGTTGGAATAGACCCAGAACTAAAAGAGGCTAATATTGAAAGAATAGCAGTTGAAGGAAAAGAACTGGTCGAAATGAAGGCGATCGTAAAGGATAAACCAGGAGTTTTAGCGCAAATAAGTGGTATACTTGGCGAATATAAAATAAATATTCTCTTTAATGAGAGCCAAGGCGTAGAAGAAGTTGAATTAGCTGCAATAATTATGATCGCCGATATTAGTGAATCTGACATTTCCCTTGAGAATCTTCAAGAAAAAATCTTAGATAACAAAGAAGTAGAAGAAATAACCCTAGAAACCCTGTAATAATATCAAAATCAAAAAGGAGACAAAAACAACTGCATAAAAATTATTCTCACCACCAACCCCTTTAACTCTCTCCTTTACCGGATTTTTAATATTCAGTTTGAATAATCCTAAGTACTTTAATCCGAAGAACACTAATATTCCAATCATTAACAACCCAAGATCTATTAATTTGAGCTTAGGGAAGAAATATAAACCAAAACCAAGTGTTAAAGCACCGCTACATAAAGTCACGAAAACTGATAAGGGTCTAGGTGAAGAAGATCCATTATTACTTAGCAAATAATAATTCATTTTAGTAAAAGAAACCAATGTTCCAATACTCACTAAATAGAAAAGATATTTCCAAATACCATTAATTTCTGAAAGGAGAAGATTCTTACTGAAACCTCCGATAAATGGTGAGATTCCCCCAATAGCTAAACTAAGAAATATCATAGAAATAATTAAGGCCCAATTACGATCATATGCAAGTTTATTTAGTTTTTCAGTGTTTTGATCATCTATAAGTGCACCTGCTCCTAGGAAAAGTCCAGATTTAAACAATGAATGAGCAAATACATGGAAGATGGCCCCACGAAAGTTCAAAGTGGAAATTCCCAATAAGACATATCCGAGTTGGGATACCGTATGATAAGCTAAAAGTCTTTTTATATTGGTTTGTACCAGTGCCAATATAACTCCAAAGGCCATGGAAGAAAATGCTACGATTTTCAGTGGCTCAGACAAGAAACCGATGGGGAAATGATTTCCTAAAAGGATCATTCCAAAAACAGACCCTTTTACCATCATACCGGATAATAATGCGCTTACTGGTGTTTGAGCCTTTGAATGGGCATCTGGTAGCCAGAAATACAGAGGAAAGATTCCTGCCTTCAAAATTAAGCTCACAAAAGCTAACCCAATGGCAAATCTGAGGCCTAAGCTCATAACTAGGTTTTCTTTGATTAGTTGAAGATTTAGGTATCCGGTTTCCATATATATTATGGCAATACTTAATATGAAAAAGTATGAGGCTATGAAATAAAAAGTTATATATTTAAAAGCGGCTTTTTTAGCTCCTTTTACATTTGAAATACCAACTAATCCAAAAACAGCTGCTGAAGCTATTTCTAAATAAATATAGAAATTAAAAAGATCTCTACTAATAAATGCACCTAAAAGACCAGCATGCATCAATAGAAATAATGAGTAAACCTTATTCAATCTATCATGTTCAAAATAACCTAAAGAATAAATTGATACAAGTGAAAAAAGTATTAGCTCTGCTAAGATGAAATAAAAGTCAAACCCACCGATTCCTACTTCAATTCCCGTGTAACGAGACCAACCTCCCAAAACCTCATGAGTTGATTCGAATGAGGTTAAAAAATAGGCCCATGGCAGAAATATTCCAATAATCAATAAGAATTCATCTACATACTCATTATCTATCATAATAGGGATAAATGATAAGATAAATCCGCAAATCAATGGTGACACAATTATAATGGGTATCATAGTTATCAATCTTCCATTTTTAGGATCAGTACTAGGGCTAAGGATGTTAAAGCTACATCAACCACCAAGGTTGTAAGCATTAAGGTTGCAGGTAATGGATCTACCACTTTTCCTTGTGGTAGAATAGGAATTTTAGCATCTTCCATATAACCTACTCCTACGAAGAAGAGGATCAAACCAGTAGACATAACATTCACTGATAATATCTGTTTAATAGGTTTTCTTTTAGCTATTATACCGTATAAACCTATTAATATCACTATTATACCGGTTATTCTCGAATTAATCACTTTCAACCCACCTCAACAGTATATAAAATAAGAAGGTAAAAGTAGCTCCCACTTTTAACCCGACTCCAATATTAAATAGGGGTACAGTTCCACCACTTAGAGGTGAACCAAATTCTCCTCCTTTAAGAAAGTTATAGAAAAATCCGCCAAATAAAATACCTATACTTCCTAGAAGTACTAAAAATATACCTGAAAAGGCTTCTATGAACTGTACTTCTGGAAGTCTAAAGGTTTCTCTAACTCTATGATATCCATAAGCCGTTATAAGAAGTATTACACTTACAGAAAGTATTACCCCTGCTTGAAATCCTCCACCAGGGTTTAAATGTCCATAAGACATTAAATACGCTGAGTAAGCCACGAGAAATGGTGATAGAAGTTTTGTGGTAGTTCTTACCAGCACAGTCATTTTCACTCTTCACCACCTCCTAGCAAAAGATAAGAACCAGTGATAGCAGTGAAAAGTATCACAGCCTCACCTAAACTATCATAAACACGCCAATCAGCCAAAATTGCTGTAACAAGATTAGGAATACCCACCTGATCCCAGTTGGAAACATAATATTGATAGCTACCAATATTTGATACAGAATAATCTACCTGCAACAGAATAAACCCTAAAACCCCGACCAAAATAATTGCAACTATTCTTTTTTTCAATGTATTACCTCACCTCTTCTATGGTGAATATAAAGATCCCTATAACCAGAGCTCCGACAACTATCGCAGATAAAGCCACATCAGGAGCTTTAAGCTGAAACAAGACCACCACAAAGATCAGACTAAGTAATGAAAAATCAATCACAGCGGCTATCAAATTTCTTTCCTCAACTACAGCTACAGAAACCACAATCATTGAAATTAATAATATTTTAAGTATTATCGCGTGCATAAAAATCTAACTCCCCACTTGGCTTAACTCCACACTTATAAATTCCTCTTGCTAACGCATGTGAAACCATAGGATTAACTAAAGCAATCAATAAGCCCAGTATCAAGAATTTTGCTTTAATCATTAGTGAAGCATCTACTGAAATTGCGATGGCAACAAGTATACTCATTGCCCCGCCAGTATCACATTTACCAGCTGCATGCAACCTTGTATAAACATCGGGGAATCTTAATACCCCTATTGATCCAAAAAACATCACAAAGGATCCTAAAATCAAAAATAAGTACTCAAACACATTCTTTCCTCCTTTCAAAATGCTTGGACAGGATCAATCCTCCAACAGCATTAACCATTAATAACACAATAGCTAAATCAATAAAAGCAAACTGATTATTTATCGCAGAGAACAAAGCTATTACAACAACAATTTTAGTAGTAATAGTATTAAGACCAACTATTCTATCTGCTAATGTAGGTCCAAATAGTACTCTATAAAACAACATAAAACTAGTAATAATTAACAAGATCACTACCCACTGGAACATATCAATATTTCCAACTATATTTACCAAAATATTTTCTTCAACCATTCTTCAATATCCCCCTTTATAATTTCTCCAGCCTCCGCTCTTTCCTTAGTTTTGACATTAATCCAGTGAACATACAGACTAGATTTTTCAAGCCCCTTATCAACATCAATAGTTAAAGTACCTGGAGTAAGAGTAATAGAATTAGCTAATATTGTAATTCCAGTATCTGAATGCAGATCAGAATCTATTTTCACTATCCCAGGATCGATATCCATCAATATAGCATGTTTAATAACTTTAAAATTACTTTCAAGTAAATGAAACGTCATTATCAAAATATACTCCGGAATATAGAAAAATCCAATATAGAGAAACTTCTGTAACAGATTACCACTATGTCTTATATCATCAGTCCACATATCATACATAAAGGATGAGATAATCAAGGAAACAGATGCACCGATTATAAGATTCTGCCATCTAACACTTGCACTAATTACTATCCAAAAAATGAATAATATAGTCCAAGTTAGGGCGATCCTCTCCCATCTAGGGAGCTTTTGTTCCTCATACCTTTCCCAGGTAATTCTATTCTTTATTTCTTTGATCTTTTCTTTCATGTAAAAGGAAATGCGGCTCATCATTATAGAATGCGCTCTCTGGCTTAAAAATATTTTCGAACAAATTAAAAAATAGGTTAAGAAACAAATTTAAGAAAAATATGATTAATATCTAAAATAATATCCTAGATAAAGCATTTTTTACCAAAAATCATAGGCTCTAAATAAAATACATTTTAAACCGAATTATGGACATTAAAATTTTAGTAATTATCTTTTCAAAGGTATTCTTTAAATTTATCGGCAGATTTACTGGTTTTAGAATATTTAATATATTAGTAAAAGCCATTTCTCTATTTTAAACGTTTTTAGAACTCTCTTATCTGTGGGGATATACATTTTTTCGGTTAAAATATAGCAAATTGGCTTCTTCAGAGAAGGAATATTTAAATACATAAATAAAGTAAATAAGATAAAAAATAAATTATTTTGAATTTATTCAATTTTAACTGTTTCTTTTTTGTCTATGGAGGTATATAATGATTAAAAAATAATGAATAAAATATCACGAATATTATAGAACCTTTATAGCAATATTTCTTTTAATTATATCTTTAAAATAGTCTTTATTATCTAAAATTTTGGTAAATCATTAAAAAATTGATTTCAAAAACAAATTCAAATATAATCTGTTCTAGACTTTAATGAGGTAAATCTGTATTATGATGGATGTTGAAGCAAAATCTTAAATATCGAAATACCACTAGGATTATAGGTGTGTATATTGACTGAAGGCATGAAGTATGATGACTACGTGGATGAAGGTTATAAACCTAAAGAGGATGAGTTGGTTTGTGAATTCTATATAGAACCTAGAGAGGGATTAAGTTGGGATGACGCTGCTGGTAGAGTAGCATCAGAGAGCTCAAATGGAACCTGGGCTGAATTAAAGGTTGATAGTAGAATAAAAGAGATGAGAGCGAGATCATTTGAAATAGATAAGGAAAATAATTCTATAAAGATTGCCTATCCAAATAAATTGTTCGAAGACGGAAGTATGCCTCAGATACTTTCTTGTATTGCTGGAAATATCATGGGGATGAAGGCAGTTGATAGGATAAGATTAATGGATTGTGAATGGCCTGAATCTATAGTTAAACACTTTATGGGTCCTCAATTCGGTAGTTCTGTTAGAAATGAAATATTTAATGCTGGGGATAGGCCTATAACTGCTACAGTTCCAAAACCAAAGGTTGGATTAACCACAGAACAACACGCACAGATAGGTTATGATGCTTGGACTGGAGGGCTTGATCTCCTCAAAGATGATGAGAACCTTACTGATCAAGACTTCAACAAGTTCAAAGATCGTGTCATCAAGAGTTTCGAAATGAGAGACAAAGCAGAAGAAGAAACAGGAGATAAAAAAAGCTATTTAGTAAATATCACGGCAGATACCAATGAGATGATTAGAAGAGCTGAATTTGTCAAAGATCATGGCGGAGAATACGTTATGGTAGATATCATTACTGCAGGTTGGGCCGGACTTCAAGCTGTTAGAGAAAAAACTGAAGAACTTGATCTAGCTATCCATGCCCATAGAGCAATGCATGCGGCATTTGATAGAATTCCAACACATGGAGTTTCAATGAGATGTATAGCACAATTTGCAAGGATTATAGGAGTTGATCAGCTTCACACAGGTACTGCAAATCTAGGTAAACTTGATAATGAAGATACAGTCGGGATAAACGATTGGATGTATTCTGATCTCGGAGATTTGAACGATGTACTACCGATGGCTTCTGGAGGTCTTCACCCAGGAATTATACCAAAGCTAGTTGAAAGAACCGGTAAGAATATTGGAGTTCAAGTTGGAGGAGGAATCCATGGTCACCCAGGAGGAACTCATAAAGGAGCTAAGGCTCTTAGACAGGCAATAGAAGCGGTGATGAAAGATAGAGATATCCATGAATATGCTGAAGATCATGAAGAATTATCTACGGCTCTTGACAAATGGGGTCATCAGACTCCTATATAAGTTCTCTTCTTCTTTTTTAATCCCAATCAGGAGCAAATCCTGGATCGATAGCTCTTTGATCATTTGCTAGGTTAAAAATTTTCTTCATTTCTTCTTCCGTTAACTCAAAGTCGAATATATTGAAATTTTCTTTCCTATATTTTGGAGTAGATGTTTTAGGAATAGCGATTACGTTTTCTTGTTGCATATGCCATCTTAGTGTAACCTGGGCAGGGGTTTTATTATATTTCTTTCCTATCTCTTTTAAAACCTTATTATCTAGCACTTTCCCTCTTGATAGAGGACTGTACGATGTTAAAGCGATATTATTCTTTTTACAATGATTAAGAATTTTTTCTTGAGATAGAAATGGATGGTACTCCACTTGATCACATATTATTGGGGCTTCTGAAGCTTCTGTGGCTCTTTCCAGAAGATCAACTGTGAAATTACTAACACCTATATTTTTAACCTTATCTTCTGATCTTAGCTTTTCCATTGCTTTTATAGTTTCTTCGACAGGAACTTTTTTATTTGGCCAATGTATTAGCAATAAATCTACGTAATTCATTTTTAATTTGTCTAAACTTTTTTCAAAAGTTTTTAAAACATCTTCAAACACTAGATTTGTTCTCCAGATTTTAGTGGTTAAAAAGACGTCATCTCGATCTACTTCGGACCGCTTTATTCCTAATCCAACTTTTTCTTCGTTTTCATAAATTTGGGCTGTGTCTATATGCCTATAACCTATTTCAAGTGCGTCTTGAACTCCTTCTACACAATCTTCTCCTTTAAGTTTCCAAGTTCCAAAACCCAGTGCTGGAATTTGTACATCATCATTCTCAAAGTACTTCATAATTACACCTTAAAAAATGGGGCTTTATTATGGGTATATTGGTTGGAACTTTAAATAGTTAACTAATTTTTTAGAAAACATAAATATGTTAGTTATTTTGTGAGTCAGTGAAAAAGTTAGAGTTTAATTAACAAGTTATTTATTCTTAGAAACATAGATCTTGGTGGTAGTTATGAGAAAGGACTTGGAAGATTCTGATAACGAGGATCGTTCGGATCTTGAAGATCTGAAATCTGATTTAGAGAAGGAAGACAAAAAGAGAAGATTTGAAGATGATGCTGAGATTATAGCAAGGGAAACTTTGAAAGACATTGTTCCTTCAAAAGATTTTCTTACCCAAATAGAAGAAGGCGAAAAAGATATAGATGAACTATTAAGTGATGCCACCTTTAAAGCGAAAGCCAATAATTTAGGATATAATAAAAGAAGAGAACAAAAAACAATGCTTAAAAAAGCTCTAAACAAACTTAAAAACCGATTCTAACCCTCTAGTAAGACTGAAATCCATAGGGGTCTTGGACTTCATCCCGGTAATTTTTGGTAACATTAATAAGTACTATACCCGTTAATCAAACGGTGATCTAATGGGTAATTGTGACTATTGCGGCAAGGACACAGAACTTGCCTTTAAATGTAAATACTGCGGAGATTCCTTTTGTAGCGAACATAGACTTCCAGAGAATCATGAATGCCCAGGATTAGAAGAAGAAAACCAGAAAATGCGGGATCAAGGGAAAATAATGTCTCCAACCCCCAGTGAAAAAAAGAGAAACGCCAAAAAAACAAAAAAAACCAGCATTAATAAAAACATAAGCAAAATAACAAACAACTTAACAGAAAAACTCTTCAAACGTGGAGTCGCATATACGATAATAGGAATATGTATCGTATCATTTATATTACAAGCAATTATACCAGGATTCGAAAATTTCATGATAATACACCCAGGAACAGCAGAAACAATAGCACCAGGCGCACTGCAATCAACTGAACCCTTAGGATTAACCCAAATATTTAAGAATGTTATAATCAACAGGCCATGGAGCCTAGTTACAAGCATATTCATACATGGAAGCCTAGGTCACCTTTTCATTAATATGCTACTATTGTTCTTCTTTGGACCTGAACTTGAAAAAAGAGTTGGAAAAACAAACTTCCTGAAAATATTTTTCCTAGCTGGAATTGCAGGAAGCCTAGGACACATGCTTTTCAGCTTCACCTATGGAATATTAAGTCTGCCGGTCTACATACCAGCACTAGGAGCATCTGGAGCTCTACTAGGTATATTAACTGCGCTAACATTTATAGCTCCTAATATAAGAGTATTAGTATTTTTCCTAATTCCGGCAAAACTGAAACACGTTCTCATACTATACTTAATGTATAACGTAGTAGGAATGGTAACAGAACTAACAGGAACAGGAATAGGAGGAACAGCTTACGCCGCCCATCTGGCAGGAGCAATAATAGGGATATACTACGGAAAAAAACTAGAAAGCTATAGTAGGTTTAATATAGATTTATTCTAACTATTTATATCAATCCACACCTCATTCCATTCTTTTTCATTTCCAAGATGGATAACAGGTAGTTCAA
This sequence comes from uncultured Thermococci archaeon, assembly GCA_964436705.1. Lineage (GTDB taxonomy): Archaea > Methanobacteriota_B > Thermococci > Thermococcales > CAYNOZ01 > CAYNOZ01. The sequence goes on along the minus strand of CAYTEI010000003.1, from coordinate 23,954 downwards.
AAACATAACCAGATTCTCTTAAAGTTTTAATATCACTCTTAAAATCTTCAGACGCTCTTAAAATATTATTACGCTTCGAACAGAGAACATAAACCGGAACTTCATAAGCTAAACAAAACCACATATACTTCGATACAATATCTTTATCTAGTTCGTCTACCGCTCCAATTATCTTCATACTTTTATTCTTAGAAAATTCTTTAAAAGTATTTTTAGAATCACTAAAATCATTAACTACCCAACCAGGATGAGAAGCAGCCCATGGCAAGCTCTGGCACCTAGGATCAGATAATAAAAAATCAGGCCTAACCTCTAACATATCAGGAGTTTGAAGTAAATTCAGATCAACGCTTTCAAAGATTTTTCGAAAATCATAGGCTGATAAATAAGGTTTAACCCATAAACTTTGATCATCAATAAGAATTGGTTCCTGTTCTCTCGTTCCAGCAGAAGTTCGATACATTAATTCGCCTGAAAAATTAGAATTTATTTCATAGACTATTTTCATAAAAACCCAATACTCATAGGCTCTCTTCAATGACTCTGGACCCTCTTTACCTGATAAAAATTCATTCAATTCTATCCAAGAATCTTCAGTTTCAATATCGATTCCCCTCTTCTTAAGCTCCACCTCTTTCTGGGATAGAATCCCTCTAACTTCCTCAAACCTCATATTATCACTTCGATACAAAAGGATTATCTTTTAAATAAAATCTTAAAAGTAATTCATCTCCTTCATTAATACCGATTCGAGAAGATCTTCCAATATCAATATCCTCATCCGATTTCTCTATATAGATCTTACTATTCACTAGATCAACACCATTATGATCACGATCAATTCCAAAGGCTTCAGTCAACCTTCCAGGCCCATTCGTTAAATTCTCTTGTCTCCCTCTATTACTTTTCATTATCTCCATACCTTCCAAAGGCTCAATTCCACGTATTAAAACCGCTCCTGGTTCATTATTTTCTTCTGTTACGACGTTCATAAGGTTATACATTCCATAACAGAGGTAGACGTAAAGTTTTCCTGGTTCCCCATACATTATCTTATTCCTGTTAGTTTTCCCATTAGAAGCATGAGAAGCAGGATCATTTTGACCATAATAGGCCTCAGTTTCAACAATACGCCCTTTTAAAATAGTATTATTTATTTCTTTAACGAAAATTGTTCCGAGCAAATCTTTAGCCACTTCTTCCGTATCTCGTGCATAAAAGTCTCTAATGTACCCCATAGACTTAAGTACATTATTCAAATTTAAAGCGTTTTTGATTTTACCTTATTTTTTGTAAGCTGTTATTAATACTAATTTTTCAAAGAATAGTTTTTTCTCAGCCGTGATCTCAACTTTATAATTTAAATCTTTTAATTTTTCCAGAGTTTTTTCTATTCCAGAGATGGAAGATTGGATCATTTGGATTCTCCCCTCAGATTTTAGATAGCTGTCAACTTTATTTATGAAGGTATCGGTAACCTTTCTTCCGTTCTCACCGGCCCCCCAGGATCGGTCAATAGGCTTTTTTCTTGAAATAATCTCTTCTTCAGGAAGGTAAGGCGGATTAAGTATAATTAAATCAAATTTTGATGGTTTTTTAGGGAAATATTCTGTTTTTAGAAATTTTGTATTATCAATATTATTTAGGTCTGCATTTTTCTTTGATATCTTTACTGCTTTTGGATTTACATCAGTACCCCACACATATTGGGCTTTATTTGCAGCTAAAATAGATATATATCCAGTCCCAACTCCTATTTCCAGTACTTTATCATCTTTATAGATTTCAAGATTATTGGCAAGTAGAAAAGTGTCTTCAGCTGGAGAATAAACTTTTAGATCAGTTGTTAACTCGATATTATCATTTAATATTGGGGCTCCGTTGGTGCTCATGTCATCATCTCTCAGTTGGCTTGCTATTCTTCATCGCCCTTTTAATGAATATCCCGCATAACTTAAAAAGATTCCTAATTATTCCAGATGGTGGAAAAATGAAGAAAGAATTAATCGCTATTTCAATAATTTCGCTATTCATTATTGGAGCGGGTTGTGTCGGAGATCAACCAGCTAATGATGAAAATGGGCCATCTTCCGGTAATATAAAAGACGAGGTTAAAGCGGCTGTAAGTAATCAGGGTTCCTATAAATTTACGATGAAAACTGTTAATGATGCTGAAATTAACCAGAAATCAAATCAAAGTAATGTGAATGATCTTAAAATAACCACGAACACAACACAGGTCCATGAAATCAGTGATAAGAAGCTTAGTATAGTCAATGAGCAAAAAGTAGAACTTCCAGAGGAAGAAAATCAGGTTCAAACTCAAGAGATTTATGCTGATGGCGATATGGTGTATCAAAATAACCGTGGGATGTGGATGAGTTTTAATATCAGTGCAGCTGGTCAAGGCAGAGCAAAACAATTTTGGGAGAAATCAAATCAGTTGTCAATTTTCTATGAAACGGTAAATAGTACAAGTATAGAGCAAACTACTGAAAAAGAAATGGAGGGTACTGACTACTTAGTTATAGAGTATAGCGCTAATAAAACGACTTTATGGAATAATGTATTTGAGAAAACTGGTTTAAGACAGCAAATGGTTTCCAGAGAACCAATTAGTCCTAGTGAAGATGTTCAAAGCCTTGAAGTAGAGCAATGGGTATATAAAGAATCTAAGAAACCGGCTAAAACTAAAGCTACAGCTCAAATCGAATTCACCCAACAAACTCAAAACCAAACAATAGAATACAGTATGAACTTATCTGTAGACTCTAACTTTGAATATAGTGATGATCTTAGTGTAGTGATACCTGAAGAAGCGAAGAATACAACTCAAATAAGTACTCAATAAATTAAAATCTTTTCTTTTTTTAAATATATTAATAGAGAAAAGAAGATATTTATCCGTACATTACTCCTTTCTCTGGTTCAATGTTTTCGAATTCTTGGAGTACTTCTTCCATTGAACTGAGGAAATCTTCGTGTATAACGAACTCTCTGTCTTCTCTTACAGCGTTCATTCCGGCTTCTGTACAAATTGATCTTAGATCGGCTCCTGTACTGCCTTCTGTCAGTTCAGCAATTTCTTCTAGGTTCACGCTTCTTAGATTCATGTTTCGGGAGTGTATTTCAAGAATTTCTTTTCTGGCCTCTGTTTCTGGTGCTGGTATCTCTATTTTTCTGTCAAATCTTCCTGGTCTTAGGATCGCATCGTCTAAGATATCTACTCGGTTTGTGGCTCCGATTATTCTGACGTCACCTCTAGGATCGAATCCGTCTAGTTCTGATAGGAGCTGCATCATTGTTCTATTAACTTCTCTGTCTCCGCCTGTAGTTTGCTTCATTCGTTTAGATGATATTGCATCTATTTCGTCTATGAATATTATTGATGGGGATTCTTCTCTAGCCAGGTTAAATACTTGTCTTACAAGTTTTGCTCCTTCACCTATGTATTTTTTTACGAGTTCTGATCCAACGATCCTTATGAAGGTGGCGTTGGTTTCTCCTGCAACGGCTCTAGCTAGTAGTGTTTTACCGTTTCCGGGTGGCCCATAAAGTAACACTCCATTAGGTGGTGCTACTCCTACTTTTTCCATCTTTTCGGGAGAAGTTAAGGGTAATTCTACGGTCTCTCTCAGCCTTTGTATTTCTTTTTCAAGGCCTCCAACATCAGTATACCGGGTTTCAGGGTTTTCAACCATTTCCATGCCCTTGACATCCGGTTCTTTCTCCTCTGGAAGTATTTCCATAACGGTCATACTTCTTTGTTCCATACCAATTAAGGAGCTTGGTTCTAACTCTTCTTTATTAACTGAATTGGACATTTTTGCTACGAATCTTAAACCGTTTGAATTCTCAACAATTGCTCTATTATCATCTAAGATCTCGATTAACTTGCCAGCATATAGAGGAGGTTCTTTATGTTTATCTAATTCACTTGATAACTCCTCATTCTTGTTTCTCAATCTCTCTACTTCGAATTCAAGTTTTCTAATTTTGTTTCTTAACTGTGATACTTCATCTGTCACTGTACTCGACCTCCGTTCTTGGTAAGCATAATATATAAATAAAAGTTTTGGTATTTTTATCGAAGGAAGGGAAACATCATGCCAACTTGTGAATTATGCGGTGCCGATACTGGATCAGATCACAAATCTGGGTATGTTCATGGAGTGGAAATGATTCTCTGTCAGAACTGCTATAAAAAGCATGCGAAACCTGGTTCTGATAGTAGTAATAAGGGATCTAAAAGTTCTAAATCAAAAAGTAAGGGTAGATCTAAATCAAGCTCTAAGGGTAGCTCCAAATCTAGTAGAGGGAGGAAATCGAGTAAATCTAGTAGTAAAGGCAGTAGTAGTAAAAAGAAAGGAAGTTTAACTGATCAGGACATAGTTATGGATTATGGGGGGATAGTTAGGGAAGGAAGAGTAAATAAAGATATGTCACAAGAAGATCTTGGGAAGAAAATTAACGAAAAATCTTCAGTAATCCATAGAATAGAATCTGAGCACATGGAGCCCTCAATTTCACTTGCAAAGAAATTGGAAAGGGAATTAGATATTCAATTACTTGGCGATCAAAGTATTGACTACGAAAAAGGTGACAGAGATTCAAACGGTGATGAAGTAACCCTTGGAGATGTAGCTGACATTAAAAAGTCTTGAAGATGGGGAGAATAAATTTCCTCGAAATTTTTATGATCTTTTTCAAATTAAATTTTGATAAGTATTTTTAGAGAAGATCTTAATGAAATCTAAGAAAAAAATTGGACTGATAGTAGCATTAATATCCATATTGATTCTGGGATCATTCTTTTACTGGGCTAATGACACTTATAAACCAGAGGAAGAGGCGTTAAAAGCTCTTAAATCAAATGAAAAAGTAGTCGTTAATCAGAGCGGTAATATTATTTTCTCACCAAAAAACCGGGATCCAAAAACCGGGATTATTTTTTATCCAGGAGGAAAGGTAGAGCCGGAAGCTTACGCCCCTATAGCCCATAAAATTTCTAAAAAAGGCTACAAAGTAATTATAACACCTATGACTCTTAACTTAGCAGTTCTAAATAGTGATAAAGCTAACAGCGTAATCAAGGAACACCAAAATATTGAAACATGGATTATGGCCGGTCATTCACTAGGAGGTTCAATGGCAGCAAAATACAGTAGCGAAAATCCAGGTAAGATTGCAGGACTCATAATGTTAGCAGCCTACCCCCCAGATAACTCTAACTTGAAAAATAAGAATTTATCCGCCATATCTATCTACGGAACGAAGGATGAAGTTATCGACAAAGATAAATTAGAGAGTAATAAAGACCTTCTTCCAAAAGATCGGGTAATTAAAGTTATACAGGGAGGGAACCATGCCCAGTTCGGATCCTATGGCGAGCAATCAGGGGATGGATTAGCTGGAATAAGCTGGAATAAACAGCAGAATATTACCTTAAACGTGATTCTTAACTATTTAAACCGTTATAATTAATTTTCATTTTCTTATCAGTAGCTCCATGTTTAAATACTATCTTTCTAATCTCTAAGATTATTTGGAATTAGATTAGTTTTTGTTAAAGAAAGTTTTTTTAACAAGTGTTTAGAATTACTTTTGGATCAGAGGGGTAAAATGGAAATTGAGCGAGAAGAATGGAAGAATAATTTTAGTGAATGGTATAATAATATCTTAAAAGAAGCTGATATAGTTGATAAAAGATATCCTATCAAAGGAATGAGTATATGGAGGCCTTATGGATTTAAGATCATGAAAAGAATAGAAGATAATATTCATAGTGAAGTTAAAGCTAAAAATTATGAGGAGGTACTTTTCCCTTTATTAATTCCAGAAGAACAACTTGAGAAAGAATCAGATCACATAGAAGGCTTTGAAGATGAGGTTTTCTGGGTTACCCAGGCTGGAGAAAAAGAATTAGACGAGAAAATGGCTCTTAGACCTACAAGCGAAACAGCAATGTATTCAACTTTTGATCTTTGGATAAGATCACATACAGACCTACCATTAAGAACCTATCAAATAGTTAACATGTTCAGATATGAAACCAAGCATACTAGGCCTCTTATAAGAGTAAGAGAAGTAAGCCGATTCTTTGAAGGGCATACTTGTCATAAGACCTTCGAAGGAGCTGAAGAACAGATCAACGATAACAAAGAGATTATGAGAAATCTTGCAGAGGACTGGGCACTTCCATATTTGGAATTAAGAAGGCCAGAGTGGGATAAATTCCCAGGAGCTGATTACTCAATAGGAGTAGATGTACTAATGCCTAACGGGAAAACCCTTCAAATAGGAACTAACCACCAATATAAACAAAACTTCTCCGAAGCTTATGATATAACATATGAAACCGAAGATGGGAAACATGAAAACGTTTATCAAACTACCTATGGAATGAGTGAAAGATTACTCGCCGCCATATTATCTATACACGGAGATGACAATGGACTTGTATTTCCACCAGCTGCATCACCATATCAAGTAGTTATAGTACCTATATTGTTTGAAGATACAAAAGAAGAAGTTCTAGAAGTTTCTAGAAAAGTTAAAAGCGAACTAGAATCTAAAAGAATCAGAGTAAAACTTGATGATAGAGATGACAGACCAGGAAGCAAATTTTTCCACTGGGAAAAGAGAGGAGTACCATTAAGAATTGAGATAGGTCCAAATGACATTGAAAACGATGAGGCTATTTTAGTTAGAAGAGACAACATGGAGAAGAATACAGAAGACTTAGAAGATATTTCAGTAAAAGTAGAAGAATACCTTGGTAAGATCATATCTAATCTAAAGGATAGAGCGGATAATATCTTAGAAGAAAGAATCATCGAACCTAATAATATAGAAGAAGTTGAAGGATTGCTCAAAGAAGGTAACATAGTTAAACTGAATTGGTGTGGAGAAAATGGATGTGGAATTAATTTGGAAGAGAAAACTGATTCCGATATGCTTGGTGTCGATGAAAATGAAGAGGTAAGCGGCAAATGCCACGGTTGTGGAGAGGAAGCTCAACATAAAGTGTATTTTGCAGAAACATTTTAATTTCTTTTCTTACCATTTATCTGAATTCCAATCATTTATCATAATACTTAGTGCTTTTGGGTTATGAACTGAATTAACTTTTAGACCCCATACAAATTCTCTTAAATGTAAGAAATCTCCTATTATCTCTTCTAATTTCTTAATAGATAATCTCTTATTCACTTTTATATCTATTAATCCACGGTCCCATCGGCCAATATCTTTTAGTTTTTCACAATTTTTATATCTAATAATTCCATACCCGTCCTTAACAAGATTTCTAAGATCAGCTAAATCTACATTTACCAAACCATCAGTGTCTATGCTGTTTACAAGTTTCTGGAGTGGTTTTTCCCCTCTATACCCGAATAAAACAGATAAAAATGGATTGAAGATCTCTCTTATTTCCTCCGCGGAAGGGATAATTTCATCCTCCGAGAGCAAGACTATGGCTATATCTTTTGATTTATCAATATTTCCATGATCTAAATCGGTTGAAATTCCTTCAAAAACTTTAAAAGTAACTATATCCTGGTCTCTTATCTTTATTGGCTTCAATTCATTCATTATTTTCTTACCTCTAACTTCTTTCTACCAGTTCTTTTGTCGCCTTTTCTGGATCATCTGCAGAAGTTATTGATCCACCTACAATTGCTACTTCAGCCCCAATAGATCTTACTTCAGAAACAGAATCCATATCTAATCCGCCAGCAACGGCTACTGGAATATCTATTACTTCGTTAACTTTTCTCAACCCATCCAAAGGGGATTGGCCTTTTCTTTGCTGATCTATTCCTGTATGAACTAAAATATAATCTACACCAAGTTCCTCCAATCTTTTAGCCCTCTTCGTCAGATCATCAACTCCAATTAAATCAGCCATTATATCGACATGGTACTTTTCTCCAGCTTCAACTGCCCCTTCTATAGTGGCATCATCTGCTATTCCAAGAATCGATACAACATCAGCTCCTTTTTTTGCTGCAAGTTCAACTTCTAAAAAACCAGTATCCATAGTTTTTAGATCGGCAACTACAGTTCTATCAGGAAAAAGATTTTTTAATTCCTCAACCACTGTCATACCCTCATTCTTGATTAGTGGGGTACCTGCTTCTACCCAGTGAACACCACCTGCAACTGATTTTTTAGCTATTTCTACTGCTTTATCTTGCTCAGTTAGATCTAAAGCTACTTGAAGTTTCATTTTATCTCCAAAAGATATTAAGAATATAAATATATAAGGTCTATGTTAACTATTTGAATTTCTAAGAACGAAATTCCTTAAACCATTCCTTGGAGAAGTCAACGGCTTCTTTTAAGGAGAAAAGCTTTGCATCAGCAGAACCAACTTTCCCTTTTTTAACATGATTATTAGCCTTAAATTCTTGTCCTATCTCTTCAAATTTATCAGAAAAAAGCTCAATATCTTTAAAGGATTTCCAGACAACTCTTTCATCTTCTTCTAAAACCGGAGCTCCTTGCTCTATTTCTTCATAATCCGGTGCCCTGTATTCTCCAAGATGGAAGCAAGTATTCGTATCAAAACCAGTTCCCAGAAAAAGAACCTTTGCATTAAGATCGTATAATCGGGATAATGGCGAATTCTCTCCTAGGGGATAATCTAAGCTATGATCTTTAATTATCTCTTTGGCGAATTTTCCTCCAGCGGCAAAGGACGCAGTTGGGTGTGAGCTTCTCTTTACACCTGGCCAGTTCCTGAAAATTTCCGGTATCTTTCCAACGCCTCGGGTTGGAGCTACTTTAGGGTTGTAAGCTGGCATATTGGCTTTTATTTTATTTTCCCAATCTTCGGGGACTGGCGGGTTTTCCCATTGGGAAGGATCGGAGTATTCGTATGAGAAGGTGGGCATGATAATGGTTCCAGAGTTATTTGCTTTCATAAGTGCTTGGATAACGGTAACTGCTCCTCCGCAGACCCATCCGAGGGAGCTGAGAGAGGAGTGAGTTAGTAGGGTCATTCCTGGTTGGATTCCTAGTTCTTTGAGGTCTTTAGTTAGGCTTTTTAGAGTTCTTGGTTCTTTTGTTTCTTTGATTAATTCTTCTTCTCCCATGTTCTTACCTCTTTTATTTTGTTTATTTGCGTGAGAATTTAATTGGCGGGCCGAGAGGGATTTGAACCCTCGACCGACAGGTTAAGAGCCTGTTGCTCTGCCGAGCTGAGCTACCGGCCCTGGTGTAATGATTGGAGGTGTTTTAATCCTAAATAGTTTTTGGTGATTTGGTTTTGGAGAGGGTAGTTTACATTTTTTCTGGAGCTTCTATACCCATTAGATTTAATGTATCTTTTAATACTGCTTTTGTTGATTTTACAAGGGCTAATCGCCAATTTCGAATTTTTTCATCGTCTATTAATACTTTACAGTCTCTATAAAAATTGTTAAAAGAATTTACTAGATCATTTGCATAATGAGCTATTAAATGAGGTCTTTTTTCTTGAGTAGCGTCTTTTATCACTTCAGGATACTCCGAAAGCATTTTAATTAACTCTTTCTCCTGACTTTTCATATTAACTTCCTCGTATTCTTCTAATTCATTTATTTCTTTGTTAGTTTTTCTTAAAATAGAAGAACATCTGGCATGAGCATATTGGATATAAGGAGAACTTTCACCCTCTAAACTTAAAGCCTCATCCCATTTAAACACTATCTGCTTCTCAGGACTTTTTTTCAGGATATTATATCTAATTGCTCCAATACCAACACTTTCAGCGATAGAATTTATTTTTTCCTTATTAAGAGACGGATTTTTATCTAAAATAACTTCTTTTGATTTATCAATAGCTTCATCCAAAACTTCATCTAGAGAATAACCCTTCCAGGTTCCTTCTCTACCTGAAAAACTCTGATCAGGTAATCTAGCTAAATCATAAGCCAAGTGGAAAGAATTTTCATACTCTTTCTCATGACCTAAGAATTTGAGACCGAGAGCTACTACTTCCTGTGGATATTTCTGCTCGGATCCAACAACGTTAATCACTATATCTGATCTTTCATTCTCTTCCAATTCTCCATCGGGATACGTGGTCTTAAGATCTTTATTTATATTACCCTCAATGACGTTATTCCAGTCATCATACTTCATCTTTGAGTCAACTAAGCCAAATTTCCACATTTGATATGCAATATCTTTAGCCGTGTAAGTTGCGGTACCGTCAGATCTTATCAAAATCTTGTCAGGATTTTCCATATGAGAGAAATGTTCTCCGAGTTTCATTACAATGCAACCTGCATTTGAGCCAGAACCTTCTTTGACAAAATTATCATGATCTTCAAATTCATCAAAAACTTCATTAAAAATTCCTGAGGAGACTATATCGCTTTCCCAACAAAGTAAATCATATTCTATATTTAATCTTCTTGTTGAATCCATTTGGGCTTCAACACATTTTTCAACTAATCTCCTTCCTTCTTCAGATCCTTCTTCTAGTTCTTTCACTATCTTTCGAGTTTCTTCATTTTCACTATCTATTTCTTTATGTGCTCTTACATAGAGGTCTCCTAGTGCATGATCAAATTTCTTATCTTCTACTTCTAAATTTCTATAGCCCCATAGAACCTTAGCTACTTGCAAACCAAGATCGTCTATGTAGTTCTGTACTTTCACATCATAGCCTGCTTTTTTCATGATTCTGCTTAAGGTATCTCCAAGAATGGAATTTCTTCCATGTCCTATGTGTAGGGGCTTGTTAGGGTTGACTGAGGTATGTTCTACTATCGCTTTTTTTCCTTGGCCTAGATCTAAGGAACCAAATTCTTCTCCACTTTCTAATATGTCTTGAACTACGTTGAAGTATTTTTTCTTATTAAAGAAGAAGTTAACGTAACCATTTTTAGTTTCAATTCTTTTAATCCCTTCTAATTCTATTTCTTTCTTGATTTCTTCTGATATTGTTTCTGGACTTTTTTGCAGTTCTGAGGCTAATTTAAAAGCTATTGGTGTACCGTAATCTCCCATCTCAGGATCAGGTGTTTCCTCAATCTCTATATCAATAGATTCTAATCCCCAATTTTCAAAAAGATCTTTTAATTCTTTTTTTATAGTTTTTTTATCCATTTTTTACACCTTAGTTTATTGGATATCTGAGTATAGCACCTATTCCATTAAAGGAATCCCTTAATTGTACTCCCTGATCTGTATCAGTTGATATCATCTCAACTTCTGAGCCTATGTCATCGGCATCATCCATAAGAACTTCCATTAATTCTTTCTTCTCGATCTCCACATTAGAGCTTCCACATTCTGGACAATTGAATTTATCTTTGTTTTTAACCTTATAACCTTCCACGAACTCTGAACCATCGAATCCGCAGTCGTTACAGTCTACTTTTACTTCATAATGATCAAATTCTTCAGATATTAGAAGTGTTTTAACTGCGCCTAATCTAATAGATCTTTTAACCTCTTTCACTCCATAAGTTACATGTCTTGGCTCATCTACTAGTTTTTTAAGTAATTTTTCCATTAATTCTCTTTCTTTAGTAACTTCTTGATCTTTGAGGATGTCAGAAGCCTTTCTAACCATCTCTTTTAATCCATATTCCCCATTGTAACTTACGTTGACATTCCCTATGATCTCGGTTTGTAATTCATGATGTAAGAAGTCTCCATCGATAAATTGATCTTTTGTTCCTCCAGGCCCTCCGATTATAATTCCGTTTAGTTCCATTTCTTTAAATATCCGGTCGGCGTGTTCTCCTATCTCTATCAAAAAGTTATGTGTCATTTCCTCTCTTATTCTTCTATATCGTTGCTGGGATTGTCCACCGGCTTTCGTTTTCCCTGGTACATTAGAGGTTAACTGATCTTCCTTCACAATTCTTTTTCCTCGGAGAGTCCCGATAGTTGCTTCATTTTTCTCGATTATCATTAGTCCATATGTGTTTTCGTGGTATGCCATATCTTTTAAGGGTTCTATAAAGAAATCTTTATCGCACTTATAGTGCTTCATGTCTATAGGTCTTGGCGGTATTATGTCGTATAGTTCAATATTTCTTTTAGAAGGGTTATCGGATATATCTCCGCAAAATAAAACTAGTCCATTTTCTGGGGTCGTTTTAGTTCCTTTTAGATATTGAACTATTTTGTCTAATGCGGCTTGAACGTTTTTTCTTGTTGATTTTGATTTGATATTTTGAGCTGTTTCTCTTTCTTGCTTCATTTGTGTTAAAGCTTTGTTTATATTATATCCGTCTGGAATATAAAGTGTTACAAGTTCGGTATTTCTGCCTCTAATCTCGCCAAGTTCCTCAAGTTTTTTCCTGAGTTTATATAGTTCTCTCGATTTATCGGCCACTCTCGCACCTCACTAAAAATCGTTGTTTATTTAATAAATTCTTTCCCGTATCATCTACCTATCAAAACCAAAACATTTATAAGTAACTGCCAACTTTGGGTGGTTAGATAAGACGAAATGGAGATCTCAAAAGAACAAAAATGACTAATTTGAAAACATGAAACAAATTAAAGCTTTAAAAGATTTCAGTTACGGTACAGATTCTTTACAGTCAGATCTTTTCTCCGGTTTATCGGTAGCATCTATTGCATTACCTCAAAACATGGCATATGCCTTGATAGCTGGTGTTAATCCGATATATGGTTTATATACTTCAATTGTCTCAATGATAATCGCTACTTTCGTTGGAGATTCTGATTATATGGTGGTTGGCCCTACTAATCTTATGTCTATGGCTATTGCCAGTAATTTAAGTTCTGTATCTTCGGGGGGGTTTTCCTATCTGCAGATCGTTATATTACTGACCTTCATGGTTGGAGTATTCCAGTTATTATTTGGTTTACTAAGATTAGGAAATCTAGTTAATTATATTTCTAAACCTGTTATTACCGGTCTTACTGCCGGAGCAGCTATTTTAATTTCAGTTGGGCAATTGGAAAACTTTTTAGGTCTAAGTCTTGCTAGATCTTCAAATCTTTTTTCCGAAATTTATCTTATCATCCAGAATATTAATGGTCTTAATCTTTTGGCACTGGCGATGGGATTAGGAACTATTGTGATGATTATCTGGTTTGAAAAAATAAAACCTGAATTGCCTTCTTATTTGATTTCTATTTTTGTTTCTGCAATTCTTGTTTATTCGCTTGGTCTTTCAAGTGGTTTGTCTATTGTTGGTAATGTTCCTGCTTCTTTGCCTGAATTCAGTTTAGTTAATCTAGATTTTGGTTTAGGAAGGAGAATATTTACTAAATCTCTTTCAGTAGCTATTATTGGTTTAATTCAGTGTTTAGCTATAGTTAAATCTTTAGAGACTAAGTCTGGGCAAGAAGTAAATATTAATCGTGAATTCATGGGGCAGGGAATAATTAACATCGGAACCTCATTCTTTAGTGGTTTCACTATATCAGGATCTTTTACCAATTCATATGCCAATTATCAAACAGGTAATGAAACCAGATTATCACAATTCTTTACAGCTCTCTCCATAATACTATTCATATTAGTTTTTAATTCATTAATAAGAAATATACCTATATCGAGTCTTTCAGGCCTAGTTATTTTTGTAGCGTATCAAATGATAGATCTAGATGAAATTAAAGAGATATTTAGAGCTAAAAGAAGTGACGCTCTTATCTTTCTAGTTACCTTTATTACAACACTTTCAGCTCCTAGATTGGAGTATGCAGTTTATTTAGGAGTACTCATTTCTTTGTTAGTAGTGATAAGGCAAAGCAGTAGAGTAGATATTCATCACATGATCTATGATAAAAACGCGCAGATTAAACTTCATCGCAAAGAGCCGGATGAAAGAGAGAATGATGATTACAAGATAATTGACTTAAGCGGGGACCTTGATTTCAGTGCCTCAGATAATCTTAAAGAAGAATTTAATAAAATATATGAAGATGATGGAACTTTTATTATTAGGATGAGAAACATAGAAAGGATTGATCTTACTTCTCTAAAAGAATTAGACAAATTTATAGAAAGAGTTAAGGAGAGTGAAGGGAAGGTTATACTTACCGGAATTAGTAAAGAACTATATGAGGATTTAAAACAGTTAAATATTAAAGAGAAAATTGGTGAAACCAATATATACGAATCCAAAGATCAAATGCTTTCTTCTACAATAAGGGCAGTAGAAACAGAAGAAGAATTTGAAAACACAGAGAGATATGATGAAAGAGATTGGAAACCTTTACCAGATGAAGAAAAGATAGATGAACTGAAAGATAATGATAAAGAATCGGATGGAGAAGAAAATTAATTTTTAGTTTCTTTCTTTCCTTTTATGGTTATTGTAATATCTTCTACTGGTATTTGGTTACCTGATTTCTGCATTGCTTGGTTAACTATCTTTTTTAGTCCGAAACAGCATGGGACTTCCATATGGGCTACCGTTATACTATTAATATTGGCATTTTCGAAAATCTTCGCTAATTTATTTACATAATGTTCAGGATCATCCAATTTAGGGCAACCCATAATCACTGAATTTCCTTTTAGAAGATCTTGATGGAAGTTAGCGTAGGCGAAAGGAACACAATCAGCAGCTATTAAAAGATCTGAATTATTTAGAAATGAAGCATTCGGAGATACTAATTCCAATTGAACCGGCCACTGATTAAGCTCAGAAGGAATTTTCTGACTATCAGATGATGATCCATGAACTTGTTGGTTTGACCGACTACTTTCCCCCCATTGTTTCGACTGCGCTGAAGGACATCCTCCACCGTGAGAATGACCTTGATCACTACACCTTTTTTCTCTACCCTTTGATTCCAAATTCAAAGGTATCTCTTCATTTTGATTCTTTAGATGGTTTATAGCTTCTTTGAGTAAGTCTTTTTCTCCATGTTCTTTTAAATGCTCCAAGTGTGCCTTTAGTACATTTTTTCCTTGGTCAATCATCCGGTCAACTACCGCTTTTTCATCGTAAGGTTCAGCTTCTCTTTCTTCTATTTGGATTGCGTCTTTAGGACAGTCCCCAATACAGGCTCCCAATCCATCACAGAATGATTCGTTTACTAGTCTGGCTTTTCCGTCTATTATTTGAATAGCTCCTTCTGGACAAGCTGGTACACATTCACCGCAACCATTGCATTTTTCTTTATCTATTTCTATAATTTCTCGTTTCATTAAGGTTCACCTAATCTCCTTTTATTGGTAGTAGATGTCATTTAAAAATTTTACTCACCAATATGTGATTAAAACCTATGGATACAACTATCATAAAACCTTCCAGAATTATACCAAAACAAGGTAATCCTACTGATATGTTCTTAAATGAAAATAGAAAGATATCCAAAAACTTGACTTTACGAATTTTGTTAGCTTTAAATAATTTTATTACCGATCTTATTTCTCTCGATTTATTAGTAATCATCTTAAGTAGGTAGGAGGACTCATTCTTCATTTCTGGAGTGTGGGGGTTTTTAGGGTGTGGGAAAAGTTTTTTAAAGATGTTTAATTATATTTAATTAAAAACTGGAGGATAGACTATGTCAGAAGATAAAGAATTTACAACGGTCTCTATACCAAAACCACTATTTAACAAGATAAAAGACAGAGTCGAAGGAACAGGATTTACTTCCGTCTCTAGCTACGTAGCATACGTACTCAGAGAAATAGTCTCAGAAGAGGAAGATGAAGAACCCTTCTCAGAAGAAGATGAAGAAAAAGTAAAAGACAGACTAAGATCATTAGGATACCTAGACTAAAATTACAAAATAATTATCTAACTGAAAATGATAATATGGCTCGAGTTCATGGCGGCAACCTAGTTGAAAGAATTGCAAAAGATCGAAAAGATGAAGCAGAAGAACTAATACAAGTAGCAGTAAACCAGGAAAAAACCAAAGACATTGAAAACATAGCACACGGAGTTTTCAGCCCATTAGAAGGCTTCATGACAAGAAATAACTTCGAAAGTGTACTGAATAGAATGAGGCTTTCCAACGATGTACCCTGGACAGTACCCATCATACTTGACGTATCAAAAGAAAAATCAAGAGAATTCAGTGTTGGAGACGACATATCACTAACCCATAATGATCCCTTAGCAATAATGCATGTTGAAGAGAAATACGAATTCGACAAAGAGGAAATGGCGAAAAAAGTATACGGAACCACAGACACCCAGCACCCAGGAGTTGAAAAAACATACGAAATGGATGATGTTCTGGTTGCAGGTGAAATTGACCTAGTAAGAGATCGAGATAATTCCTTTAAGGAATATACTTTATGGCCTAAAGAGACCAGAGTACTATTTAAAGAAAAGGACTGGGAGACTGTTGCCGGATTCCAAACAAGAAACGCACCACACAAAGGACATGAATACGTACAAAAGACCGCACTCGCCTTCGTCGATGGAATATTCGTTAACCCGGTCATAGGTAAAAAGAAAGAAGGAGACTTCAGAGACGAAGTAATAATAGACGCCTACAACGAATTAATGAATAATTACTATGTGAAAGATACAGCCACACTATCAATCTTCAGAACAGAAATGAGGTACGCAGGACCAAGAGAAGCCGTATTCCATTCAATAGCAAGAAAGAACTTTGGATGTACCCATTTCATCGTTGGAAGAGATCATGCCGGTGTAGGAGACTACTATGATCCTTATGAGGCGCACAGAATATTCGATGAATTCCCTGACCTAGGAATAACTCCACTCTTCTTCAGATCATTCTTCCACTGCGACAAATGCGGAGGAGTAGTCAACGAAAAAACCTGCCCACATGGAGAAAATCACAGAACAACTTTCAGCGGAACAAAGATTAGAGGAATGCTAAGAGATGGCGATAAACCATCAGACACCTTCATGAGAGATGAAGTCTCCAAGAAAGTGCTTGAACATAACAAACCATTCGTATAAGAGTGAATACAAATGACAGCAATAGTTCATCACTGGGACACCGATGGGATATGTTCAGCAGCAATAATAAAAGATAAGATCGATGAAGAAGACGTTGAAAACTTCACACCAAAGATCGGTAACTATAAACTAAGTGAAAAAGACATACAGAGACTTAAAGATCATGAAAAGGTATACATAGTTGATTTAAATCTTTCCAGGAAAAATTTAAGAAAAATTAGAGAATCTATCGATTCTTATATTTCTTTTTTCGATCATCATGAATCTAAAAAGATCGATCTAGACAAATTTGAGTTCAATAATCCAGTTGCTCTCGGATCTAATCCTAAAAAGTATCCCTCTAACACATGGGTACTATCAGAAAAACTCAAGAGGGAAACGGATCTACTTAAAATTCTAGGCGCCATAGGAGATCGAGAAGAACAAATAAAAGACAATGAAAAAACCTACCCAGAGATAAAGGGATATCTTGAAGAAAATGATGTTTCATTTGAAGATCTGGAAAAGACAGTGAATCTCCTTGATTCAAGCTATAAAATGAATAAAAGATCAGAAGTTGAAAAATCAATGAAGATCGCTGAAAATTCCCTGAAAAACGGGATCAAAACTATTCTTAGCAATAAAAAACTCAATAATAATTTAGAAGAAATAGACAAAGAAATCAAGAGATGGACGGAAATTGAAAATAGTGATTCGGATGAGATCGTGGTAAGATATATGGATTCTTCTTACAATATTATTTCCTCAGTTACTAGAAAATTAGCTTGGAATCTGAACCGTACTGTTATAGTGATAAATGAGGGTTTTTTCGATGATAAAGATCAGATTTATGTGAGAACCAGTGAAAAAGATCTTAGACCTTTGATCTCGGAATTAAAGAAGAAATGGTCTTTAGGTGGGAAGAAAGACGTTATTGGATCCGTTATCCCAAAAGAGGATCGTGATGAGTTTCTTTCTAGGATCGAAAATTATTTGGAAAAAGACTCCAGGTGAAATCATGGGATGTAATGTAAATCCAAAAACTATAGGCAACCAAGGATTCGTAATATGGATGACCGGACTATCCGGATCAGGAAAAACCACCATATCAAAAGCTCTAAACAAAGAATTAAGAAACATGGACTACGATACAGAAAGATTAGACGGAGACAAACTAAGACAAACAATAAGCCCAGACGCAGGATTCACAGCAGAAGAAAGAACCCGACACATAAGAAGAACAGCTTACGTATCCCAAATGCTTGCCAAACACGGAGTAATACCTATAGTATCACTAATCTCTCCATACGAAAAAACAAGAAACATGGTCAGAGAAATAATCGACAACTTCATATGCGTACACGTACACTGCCCACTAGAAGTTTGCAAAGAAAGAGACCCAAAAGGCCTCTACAAACAAGCACTAAACGGAGAGATAGACAACTTCACAGGAATCGACGACCCATACGAAGAACCAAAAAACCCAGAAATAAAAGTAAATACTAACGAAGAAGAATTAGAACAAAGCGTCTCGAAGATTATAGACTGGTTAAAAAAGAATAACAAAATCTAATTCTGTTTCTTATCCATAATTCTTTATTTATTAAATTGAAATCAAAGAGAAAAGAAAGAAAGGGATTAATTAAAATTATCCTTCGTACCAAATTGGATTGGTATGTGCTCTGTTCTCGTTACTGTCATATACTTGTAGAGCGTACCATCCTTCTCCATCAACATCTTCACTGTAAGAAATTGAATCAGTTTTACCTGAGAGATCAAATGTTTTAACTACTTCACCGTTCTTGATTAGTTCTGCATTCATAAGACCATCAGTACTTTTTAGCTCAGCTGTTATTTCAACGCTATCACTTGATACGGTTTCACCAGGTATTTTACCATCGTTAGCTTCCATGTAGACTAGTGGTCCATATGTCCAGAATGCATGCTGGTTGTCTAGTGCTGAAACATATTTATCTGCAGTGAATTCTCCTTCTACGTATGCGTAAGTTCTTTGAGCTCCAGTTCCTCCCCATTCTTGCCATACGTTATGGCAGTCAGAGTTAGCAGTGGTTGTGTATTTTTTACCTTGGTTCCAGAATTTGTAGGTCTGTTTTAGAGTTTTGGCATCGTCGTCGCCAAATGCTCCGTTTATTTCTATTGCATCGAAGGTATCTACGAAATCATCACTAACCTCTAGTCCATCATCAGTTGATTCTACGGTTCTGTCGAAGTAGCTTCCTCCTGTGTTTGGATGGTTTACTTGTATGAATTCTGCTCCGTTATTTCTAGCGCTTGCAAATAGTTCGGATGGGTGTCCTTTCCATTGGGTTTCTTGTCCCATATCGAGTGGGTATACGTTGTAGTGTCCCCAACTTTCAGTTGTTACTTCTGCGCTTGGTATGAACGGTATATTTTGTTCTTTAGAAATTTCATTTATTATTTCATGGTTTGTTACTTTGTTATGGTCTGTTACTGTGGTTACGTCTAGATCACTTGCTATGTATGATTTGACTAGGTCTTTTGGTGGTGTTGTTCCATCTAGTATGTTAGAGTGTTGGTGCATGTCTCCTCCGTAGTAGTTCATTTCGTTTGGTTCATATGGTTTGTAGAAGTTTGCTCCTGCAACAGTCCAAGTATTAGATTCTATTGTTACGCTTCTTGGTGCACTGTAGGATGTGTAGTCGTCTCCGTAAGATAATTCTAGTTTGTAGTCACCAGGTGGTAGTTCTAGTTTGGCTTCTCCATCATAGTCTGTATATATTGTGTCTCTATACATTCCATCGCTGTATATGTTTACATGAGCTGGTTTTTCTTCTCCAAGAGTTTTTGTGGAGAGGTATAGTGTTCCGGGATCTTCTACTTCTTGATAATCAATAGTTTTTGTACTTCCTTCACTAGTAGTTACTTCAACTTCATCGTTTTGAGAATAAGGTTTAAGTCCTGCATCTATTGTGTAATCTCCTTCGGCTAGGTTTACTGAGAATTCTCCGTTTTCATCTCCTTCTATAGTCGCTAATAAGTCATCACCTGTTTCTATATTTACGTATGGATTTTCTACTGCTTCTCCGCTACTTGTTTCAACTGTGCCTTCGATTTTTCCTGTTGAGATGTCGTTTATTTCGTAGTATTTGCTTAGTGGTTTGGTCATGTCTTTTTCTTCCCAGAGGTAGAAGTCAGCTTTTTGTGTGTCTGATTCTCCTGGTTCTAGTGTTATTGGTTTGAATGGGTCTACCCATGTGTCTGATGCTGTGAAATTGGTCATTTCTTCGAAGTAGAATGCGTAGGTTCCTTTGTTTTTGTTGTATCCTCCTGCCCAGTTAAGTGGGAGTTGGTCTGCATCTTGTAGTGAGTACATTCCTGATGTTACGTCTCCGTATCCTGGGAGGTAGGTTTGCATTCCGCTCATTGATACTCCATAACCAGTTGTCATTTCGTAGGTTTCTGATCCTGTGTTTTCGACAGTGGTTTCGAATTGTATGTGTCTATCACCTGCTCCTAGGGTGTATGTTGTTGTTATTTCTACGTCTTCGTGTCCTTGCCAGTGGCCGGATGATGTTACTACGATTTTTTCGTCTGTGTTGGTTGTTACTTCTATGTCTTTGTAGTTTACCCATGATCCGAAGTTGTCTGCTACGAATCCTAGGGTTGCTACCATGTCACCAGTGTTTGATGTTCCATCATTGTAGCTACCAGCGTCAACTATAACTCCCGGAGGCATTCCGTATGCTCCAGCTGTGTCTACTCCTACAGTAAACTCTATCTTATCATTTCTTACGGTTATGTCATTAGTTCTTACGGCAGCTGCCTCGGACATTGAGGATTGTCCATAAACTACTTCCATAGTGTCATCTTGGGCTGTTACAGGCCCAGAGGCAGTTGCTGTTATCGCCAATAACATAGTGGCCATCAGAATAGCTAGTATCCTCTTCAAGTTCTCACCTATAATTCTATGATTAACTTGTTATATTTAATAATTACGGATCCTTTCTTCAAAGAAATTGACTTGGGATTTTATATACTCCGAATTTCCTTCGATATGGGATCCCGAGTGATAATACACTATTTAGTTAATTATTATGAATTTATTTGATCTATTCGTTCTCAATGTGGTAAGAACCTTATATGATAATTATTATTTATAAAATGAGAGTTTTTACTAACATTTTATATTGATTAATAATCGGAGAGATTCCTGTTCTTATAGATTAAATTAGCTTCTAAACTGTTTTTGGGTGAAGAAATAATGATGAAACCATTTTCATGTCTATTCTCTTTTAGGAAAGGTTTTTATAATATTTATTTATGGGGAAATGGTTTTTTTCTAATTCTTTGTTTGTTTAGGTATTTGGTTTCCGTTAACTTTAAAAACTTTAAATTCTATTATGGATGGTGTTGTTATGGTTACTGCTTACGTTTTATTGGTTACTGGGGCAGGAGAGGAAAGTAAAATTCTTAATAACTTAATGGAGAAACCAGAAGTAGAAGAAGGCTACGTAGTTTATGGAGAATATGATATCATTCTTCAAGTCCAGGCAGACAATCTAAGAGAATTGGATAAGTTCATAACTGAAAAGATTAGAGAGTTAGCTTCTATACAGATGACCTCAACTCTAATATCTGTAGAGGGATAACTTAGCTTGTGTGGAATTCTACTATATCCCCTTCTTCTATTTTATGATCTTTTCCTACTCTTTGTCCATCAAAATCCACTGAACTTCCCCAGATCTTAGCGTATCTAAAGTTTTCTTTCATATCTTTATGTACTTCTCTTGCTACGTCTATGACTTTAGATCCTTTTTCTAGCGGTATAGGAGGCCATTCAGGATCCTGTCTAGGTTTTTTAGTTCTTACTTTTATTAATCCTAGAGAATCAAATATCTCATTTTTTAATTTCTCTATATTTTTATCTTTATCTGCAGAGAACGGTACCACCTTATAGTCAGGGAACTTCTCCACTAATCTTTCGTATCCTTCCTTGCTTCCGGGGAGATCTCCTTTGTTCCCAATTATCATCCCCTTTCGGTATACTAAGGAATCATCAAGAAGTTCTGCTATATCTCCAAGAGTTACTTCTTCTCTTATGATTAAAACTCCACTAATCATGCCAGAGTCTCTTAGCATTTCTTTTAATTGGCTTAGATCTCCGCTTACCTTGTTTTTTCCTTTTATTTCTATTCCGCCTTGGGATCTTCTTTCAAGTTCTATGTCTGGAGCTGAATCGTTTACTCTAATACCACTTCTTTCTAATTCCTTCAATAGAGTACTCATCTGTTCTACTGGATTATTTGAAAGGTCTACTACGAAGGATATTAGATCCGTAACTCTTATTGCACTAATGAGTTTGGGGCCCATGCCTTTTCCAAGAGAAGCATCTTTTATAAGGCCTGGAACTTCTACCAATTGGATTTGTATTCCCTCATATTCCATCATTCCAGGTTTTAACTCTACAGTTGTGAAAGAATAATTATTAACATCTGCATCTGAGTTAGTTATCGTTTTTAATACTGAAGATTTACCTGCATTGGGCGCCCCAACTAGAGATACCTGTGATGCTCCTTCCTTGGGTATGTTAAAACCTGTGCCGCCGCTACCTCCTTCTTCTTGTAGTTCCTCTCTCAGATCTGATAACCGGGTCTTAAGTCTAGCCCGAAGCTTTTCTGTACCTTTGTGTTTAGGTACTGTAGCTAGCATTTTTTCTGTAGCTTCTACTTTTTCACTTGTGTTTGAAGCGTTTTGATATTCTTCTTTTGCCTCTAGAAATTCTGGAGTAACGTTCGTTGGCATAGAAATCCCTTGGATCTGTAAATTCTTCAAAATTTTTATAACTTATTATTCTAAGAAAGAATGTTATAAAAAAATAATATAATGTTCACTTCGAAATAATAGATAAAACAAATCATAGAATGGATTTAATTAGCTCAACATCTCTTATTACGCCTTCTAAATTATCTTCAGCGTCTAGAACTGGAAGTTGTTCAATATCATTTTTCTCCATTTTTTTCGCAGCTTCCCAAACCATATCATCAGGCCTTGCAGTAATTACATCCGTTTCCATAACCTCGTTTACTGGTTTCTCTGGCAGATCGATTTTCTTTTCTGTAATCAAGAGTACTGGATTACTCTCCCACGCCCAAGGTTCGGTTTCAGATCCTACATAGAGCTGGGATCTATCCATTTCCTCTACAACTTCGCTATCCTGAAGAAGATCAAATTCCTGAACCATTCCCACGAGTTCACCATCATCATCAAGCACAGGTAAAGCAATAACCTTCGATAGACTCATCATCTTTAAGGCACACTTCAAAGGAGTTTCTTCCCAAACGGTGGATACGGATTCATTTAAATAGTTCCTAATATCTTCTTCAAGATCTTTCCGTTCCGTTAAAACTCTTCTTACTACGTCTCCCACTGTTAATATTCCGGTTACCTCACCCTCATTAAGTACTATTAACCTTCTATTATCCTGATTGAGAAGTTTGACTGCTTCTTCCAGTTCGGCATCCTCTTTAATTGTAGGAACGTCTCTTCTTACAAGGACTCCTATCTGATCTTCATCTGGATTATCTAAAAGATCTTTTAAGGTGATAATGCCTGTAAATTCTTGTGAATCATGATTTATTACTGGAAAAGCCTCAACTTCATGTTCTTTAAACATTTCTGCAACTCTTTCTCTCTCAACAGGTAATTCAACCACTATCGGATCCTCGGTAATAACTTCCGACTCCTTCATAATATGACCTCAGCTTGGAAATCTAACATTCCACAATACTATCCATACCGATAAGTATCTACTGATAAAGTTTTCGGTTCTTAGTTATTAGGTAAGGAACTATTTAGAACTATAAAATACAAAATAATTGCAGTAAAAAATTATAGAGGGACTATAACTAGTACACAGTTTTCTCTTGTCAGTTTAATGCCATTTTCTTCTGCTATTTCTTCACTTTCTTGATTACTTGCTCCTGGTTGGGCCCAGGCGTATTCAATTCCTAGCTCGTCTAATTCTGGTAAAGTATTATTAGTTACAAAGGGTCTTACCACGAAATTAACAACATCAGGAGTTTCTGGAAGGTCGGATAGTTCTTTGTAAGC
>CAYTEI010000002.1:87929-90976 GCA_964436705.1 uncultured Thermococci archaeon | reverse complement strand
AAAGAAACGATCGATTCGCTCGTGGAAGGAGGGAAAGCATCTCCAGGACCTCCCTTAGGTCCAGCGCTTGGACCTCTTGGGGTTAATATAGGCGAAGTAGTGAATGCTATTAATGAGAAGACTGAAGCTTATGAAGGGATGCAAGTACCCGTTAAGATCATAGTGGACACAGACACCAACGAATTCGAAATTGAAGTTGGGACGCCACCGACATCTCAACTCATAAAAAACGAGTTAGGGATAGAAAGCGGCGCTTCTGATGTTGCGGATGAAGTTGCTGGTGATTTATCAATAGATCAGGCTAAATCCGTTGCTAAAAAGAAGAAGCCTGATTTGTTAGCCGCAGATACAAAGGCTGGTGTCAAAGAGGTTCTGGGTGCCTGTGTTTCTATGGGAATAAATTGCGAAGATAAAGACCCGAGAGAAATTCAAAAAGAAATTGATAATGGAAATTGGGATGATGTTCTAGGAGGTGAATAAATGTCAGTTGATTTCGAGGAAGCGGTGAAGGAGGCTATTCAAGAGTCCAAGCCACGTAACTTCACACAATCAGTTGATCTTATGATTAACTTGAAGGACGTGGATTTAGCAAATCCTGATAATAGAATTAAAGAAGAAGTTATCCTTCCTAATGGAAGAGGGAAGGATGTAAAAGTTGGCTTGTTTGGTAAAGAAACTTTTAGAATGAAAGGTGATGAAGCTGGAGTGGATGTCACTATCGATAAAGAGAACGCGGAAGATATGGATAATAAGGAGAAAAAAAGAGTAGCTACAGGTAATGATCATTTCATCGCTCAAGCCGATTTGATGCCCATGATCGGAAGAGAATGGGGGAAGGTGCTTGGACCAAGAGGCAAAATGCCTGATCCGATGCCTCCAACCGTTTCAGAATCTGATCTTAAAAAGAAAATTAAGGATCTGCGAGATACTATTCGAATTGATTCAGGAGAGGATCCTGTAGTTCATGCAGCTGTAGGAACTGAGGATATGGATCCCGAAGATATAGCTATGAATTCTGAGAGAGTTTTAGAGAGTGTAATGAATAATTATGAAATGGGTGAAACCAGAATTGGTACAGTGTACGTTAAAACCACTATGGGGCCTACTGTGGAGGTGAAGTAAATGACTACAGAGAATATAGCCCCTTGGAAACAGCAAGAGGTTGAAGAGCTTAAGAATGTTGTTAAGAGCGGTTCAGTTGTTGGTATAATTAATTTAGAGGGTGTACCGGCTAAATCACTTCAGGAAATGAGATCAAAGCTTCGTGGAGATGCGGAGATAAGAGGATCTAGGAACAAGCTAATTCAAATAGCTCTGGAGAATATAGCAGAAGAAGATAGTGAAGAAGAAATAAAGGGTTTAATAGATCACATTGAAAGAAGTGCAGCGCTTTTAGTTTCTAATAAGAATCCTTTTAGGCTATATAAAATGCTGGAAGAGAGTAAAACTTCAGCTCCTGCCAAATCTGGATCAATAGCACCTAACGATATAGTCGTACCAGAAGGAGAAACAGATTTCGCTCCAGGACCTATAGTCGGAGATTTACAGGGTGTAGGAATTGCGGCACAAATAGAGGAAGGTAATGTAATTATAACTGAGGATTCAATGGTTACTGAAGAAGGAGAGGAAATCTCTGAGGAAGTCGCAAATATTCTAGGGAGACTAGGTATCGAACCTATGGAAGTCGGCTTAGATACTTTTGTAATGTATGAAGACGGAACAATCTATACTCCAAAAGTATTGAGCGTAGATGAAGATAAGACATTAGCTCAAGTAAGAGAAGGCGCAAGTAAAGCTATGAATCTATCCGTAAACGCTGCATATCCAACTAAAGAGAATATAAGTACTTTAATACAGAAAGCCTTTAACGATATGAAATCACTCTCGATTGAAACCGATCTATTAACCGAGGAAACTGCAGAAGAGATACTAGGCAAGTATTACAATAGTATGCTTTCGTTGGCTTCTGAACTGGATGAGGATTCATTAGATGATGAATTAGAAGACAAATTAAGTTCCACTCAATCTCAATCTGAGAAAGATGTTGAGCCCACAGAAGGGGAGGAAACAGAAGAAGCTGGAAGAGGAAGAAGATGATGACTCCCTAGATGGAATGGGTGCGATGTTCTAATTAAACTATAAATTATAACAGGAGGTGAATTTAATGGAATACGTATATGCTGCTTTACTTCTAAACGCGGCAGATAAGGAAATTGATGAAGAAGGTATTACTGAGATTCTTGAATCTGCAGGTGTCGATGTTGATGATGCAAGGGTAAAAGCTCTCGTAGCGTCATTAGAGGGAGTAGATATAGAAGAAGCTATTGAACAAGGATCAGTACCATCTGCTCCAGGTGCCGCTCCTGAAACCACAGAATCAGAAGAGGAAGAAGAACAGGAAGAAGCTGAAGAAGAATCTGAAGAAGAGTCTGAAGAGGAAGAGGAAGAAGAGGAAGAAGAACTCGACGGTCTAGGTTCAATGTTCGAATAATGGATTCTTTCTAATTTTTTATATTCTATTCTGTTTTGCTTTTGCTTTAATTAAATTAAAAGAGGGGCCCGTAGCCTAGTCCGGACAGGGCGTTGGCCTTCGGAGCCAATGGCGGGGGTTCAAATCCCTCCGGGCCCGCTCGTGAATAATTGATATTATAGGTGATCCTATGAAGAACGAAAAACCTAAACTATTCTCGACATCCAAATTGAGAGATGAAACTAAGAAATTTATAAACGATAAATTTGAGTTTGAATATTGGAATAAAGATCGAGAAATGACTAAGGAAGAATTTAAGGATAATATCTCTGACGTTGATGTTCTCCTTTGTTCCGCTGTTAATGATATTAGTCCTGAGATTATTGAATCTGGTAATGAACTTAAAGTTATAAGCACGAGAACAGCTGGTTACGATCATATTGATGTTGATAAAGCAAGCGAACTGGGGATTAAAGTGGTAAAGGTTTCAGGACCTATAGCCGAAGGAGTCGCTGAAACAACAGTAGGTTTGATGCTTTCTTTGGGGAGAGGTATACATCAAGCAAATAATTTCATT
>CAYTEI010000002.1:27198-87919 GCA_964436705.1 uncultured Thermococci archaeon | reverse complement strand
ATAACGGTCATTGGGATAATCTTAAAGAGGTTTGGAGCAATAAGTGGAAAATTTTGATTCTAAAAGGTAAGAAAGTTGGTATTGTTGGTATGGGATCTATAGGATCCAGAATTGTAGAGATTCTAGATGTTCTAGGCATGGAAATATATTATTTTAATAGAAGCAGAAAAAAAGATATAGAAGATCAATATGATGCTGAGTATATGGAATTAGAAGAAGTGGCCTCGGAAGTTGATTATCTAGTATCTGCTCTTCCTTTAACTAAAGATACCCGTTACACATTCAATGAAGATATATTTAAAAGAATGAAAGATACTTCAACATTTATAAATATTTCAAGAGGAGGAGTAGTAAATACTAGAGATTTAATCAAAGCACTTGAAAATGATTCTATAAAAAACGCTGCAATAGATGTATACGAGGAAGAACCTCTCCCAAAGAATTCAGAACTATTTGATATAGATGAGGATAAATTACTGATGACTCCACATATGGCAGGTTTATCTATAGAAACTGGTAAAAAGGCGGGACTGGAGTCTGCTAAGAATGCATATGATGCTTTTAAAGGTAAAGATAATCCAAATATTATTAACTGAGGTATTAGAAAATGAAATTTACAGAACCGGTTAAAAGAAAGGGTTTAATGATTGTTTTTGATGGAGCTGGAGATCGGCCAATAGAAGATTTAAATGGTAAAACTCCTTACGAAGCCGCTGAAACTCCTAATTTAGATGAATTAAGCGAAATGGGTATTAATGGGATGATGGATCCTATAAAACCAGGTCAACCTGCTGGTAGTGATACTTCACATCTTTCTCTTCTTGGAAATGATCCTTATGAGGTGTATAAGGGTAGAGGATATCTTGAAGCCCTTGGAATAGGACTTGATCCTGGGGAGGATAGTGTTGCTTTTAGATGTAACTATGGATCTTACACTGATGGAAAGATAGTAGACCGTAGAAGTGGTCGAATCAATGAGGGGACTGAAGAACTTGCGAAGGCTGTGCAAGAGGAAGTTTCCTTGCCAGTTGATTTTACTTTTAAAGACTCAACGGAACATCGAGCTGTACTGGTACTTAAAGAGGGGTCTGTTGATGTAAAAGACGGTGATCCTCACGAACCAGGAGTTGAACCGCATAGAATAGAGGCAACTGATGAAGAGGGTGAAAAAACGGCTGAGATTCTTAGAAGCTTTGTAAAACAATCTCATAAAGTTTTAGATAAACATGTGGTTAACGAAAAAAGAAGAAAAGAAGGAAAATATCCAGCGAATTATATTTTAGTCAGAGGCGTTGGTGAGGAACCAAGTACCATTGACTTCCAGGAGGAATTTGGAGTAAAAGGATCAGCAATTGTCCCAACAGCATTAGTTAGAGGAACTCTTAGATCCATGGGATTTAATATTATTAATGTTGAAGGTGCAACGGGAGGTTACGATACTGATCTGATTTCTAAAGCTGAAGCAGTAATTGAAGAATTCCAAAATGGATCTGAGTTTATTTTCTTGCATTTTAAGGCGCCTGACCTTGCTGGACATGATGGTGACTTTCAAAAAAAGATTGATATGTTAGAAAAAGCGGATAAAATGATCAAAAAGCTAATTAATGAACTTGATTTATCTAATTATTCTATTGCTCTAACTTCAGATCATGCAACTCCTTGTGAAGTAATGAATCATAGTGGGGATACAGTACCACTAGTAATATCAGGTGGTGGAGTGAGATCAGATGATGTTGAAAAATTTGGTGAAAGACCCAGTGCAAAAGGAGATCTAGGTCGATTAAATGGTAAAGACGTGATTTTATCTATGATGGATCTCATGGGGAGGACAAAAAAATTCGGAGCTTGAAGTATTAATCCCAATTTTTCAACAGGTTAAATGTAATCCGGCTACTACGTCTTTACTTTCTTTTAAAAATTTATTAAACTTTTTCTTAGCTTTAGGGGTTTTTAGAGCTAGCACTTCTATCTCGTAAGAGTTCATATTCTTTATAAATTTGTCGTGGACTGTTAATCTCCCATTTTTTCCTCTACCTATAATAAAAATTTCCGGATTATAATCAATTACTTCTTCAACATCATCAATTTCGATACTGTGCCCATTTTTTCTCCACCAGTTGTCTTTGATTTTATTAGGAAAAATTATAACGTCATTAGTGTATTTTTCACCATTAATCTCAATTTCACCAAATTTATATTGGCCCAGATTTATCTTCTTATCCATTCTATCACTGGAGGAAGTTATTATTGATTGTAAATAAAACTTATTAAGTGACCTAAAAAGGGAGGGTAGAATTAATCGACAGGCTTTTCTAATTCCTCAATCCATACTTTATTTGGTTTTCTTTTTTCTTCATTTGTTTTTTTGATAATTCAGTAAATTAATTCGCTAACAATATCATAGTAAGCTACTAGGGTTTTCAGAACTTGGCCTATTATAATACGATTCTTCAATTCTTTTTTTATTTTTTACTCGTCTTCGTCAGTAAATTCTGTACATTCGTCGGTATTACTGTATACCATAGGTATTTCGCATTCTTTACACCAGATATTTAAGTTACTCATATCTCTAATTCCATAAATTCTTTCTTCTATTCACAATAGCAGAGTAAGAGAAGGTTTTAACAATTTTTATTTAAATTCAAGAGTTTTAAGGGATAAAAGTAAAGTATTTGGAAAAATTAATTATGCTGTTTATAGTTTATGATTTTTATGTCTGATGAATTACCCTTTCTGAAGAAGTGTGTTGATATATAACCTGAATACTTTTTTGACTTATATGAGAGATTACTAACAAAAATTTTAAAATACTTATTTATATATTGAGTTTTAAGATCTATTTGCAAGATACGAGGTTAATTTCGATGAAATATCATGGAATAAACCTTTATGATTTGTATTTTACTTTGCATTTCACTAGGGTTAATGATGTCTTATATGAAATTAATCGCCTATGGAATATATTAAATTCATTAAAATTATTTAAGAATTAAGATTATTTTTGTATAAGTTAAAAGAAAATTTCTGGGATGATGGAGGATAAATAGTATGGATCTGGATGATATAGGGGAAATCGCGATTATTATTGATGAAAACGGAGAGATTATAGAGAGTAATAATAAGTCTGAAGAGTACTTTAAGAATGATATATTAAATGGAGATCCATTTGAAAACTTACAGGTGGAAGAAAATGGTCAGGAAATAATTATTAAATCATTTAATCCAAGATTAGTTGGACATAAATCACGAATAGACCAAGATAGATTCTTGATTACATTTAGGGAAGATTATCGGAAAATGTTAGATAAAGCGAAGAGTGAAATTCAAGAATATATATATGCAGTATCTCATGATTTTAGATCTCCCATAATGACAATAAAGTCTTTCAGTACTTTTCTAGAAGAAGATTTTTCGGAAAAACTAGGGGAAGATGGTAAAGATTTTATAGATCGAATAAAGAATGCCTCTGACAAGATGGAGTCTATGATAGAGGATCTATTAAAATTATCAAGAATTGGAAGGACTGAAAAAGCAAAAATAGATTTAAATGCTATTATTCAATCGGTAGTTAATGATTACGAAGGGAAAGCAAGTTTTGAAATAGATAATATGCCTGAAATTGAAGCTAAAGAGAAATGGATGAAGGAACTTTTTGATAACCTTATCCAAAACGGTCTAAAATTTAATAAATCTGGAAAAAAAGAGATTAAAATAGGCTATGAAAAAGAAGATAATAAATTTTATGTGAAAGATAATGGCGTAGGTATTGAAGAGGAAAAAATAGATAAAGCCTTTAAATTATATGAGAACACTGGAAAAGATAATGAGGGTAATGGAGCAGGTTTAACAATTTGTAAGAAAATTGTTGAAGATCATGATGGCGATATTTGGATAGATTCTTCTCTAAATGAGGGGACCACCGTATATTTTACTTTTCCTGGGTTTAAGAATAATGAAAGATAAATTAAAGGTCTTATATGTGGAAGATAATAAAGATCATCAATTAATTATGGAAAGATCATTGAAGCAAGAGTCTCCAGTAAAATTCGATTTCCACACAGAACTAAGAGGATCTTCAGGGATTTCTTTAATTGAATCTAATAACTATGATCTAGTTTTTTTGGATTATAAGCTTCCTGATATGGATGGTATGGAAGTCTTGAGTGAATTGGAGAGAAAGAATATTAATATTCCTGTAATTATGGTTACAGGCCAAGGAAATGAGCAATTAGCTGTTGATGCTATAAAAAAAGGAGCTCAGGATTATATTGTGAAGAGTGATATAACACCTTCTAAGATTTGGGGTAGTATAGAGTATGCCCTTGAATACTCCGATAAGGAGCAGGGAGAAGACTGGAAAGAAGCTGAGGAGGGTGAAATCCCGGAGAAAGAGGAAGTAGAACAAGGTCCAGTAGCTGTTTTTAAGGGGGAAGTTGTGATAAGAGGATCTGGCGGGGAAAGAAAGAATTTAAAGAAATCATTTATCAAGATAAAGGATAATCAGGTTTTAATTTCTAATGAAGAAGAATATACCGTACAACACGATAATTTAGGGTCAATGAAACTTTCGCAGTGGTCACCGGATGAACAGCAAAAGGCAATATCAATAACAGAAAAAGATGAAAACAGGGTCTTTTTAATTAACTTAAAATCTAAAAGTAAAATCAAGATATTTTTTTACAGAATGTTAAAACAAATAATCGATACTAAGGCAGCTTTTGGAAGACATCACCTCAAAGGCAATTCTAAAGGCCGATGGGAAGTTGGCGAAATTGAAATATTAAAAAATAGTATTTTATTAACCTTACAATCAAATAAGGTCCTAATAGATTTGGATTCAGTTCGAAATGTGAAGAATAAGAAAGTAAAACGAAAAAGGAGAAGAGCTTATTTACTAGGGATAAAACATACAGTATCAGGACAAACTGCTTATACAACCATAGGGGTCTATAAGAAAAAAATAGCAGAACTCCTAAATCCATATCTTGGAATGAGAAAGAATCTTGAGGATTAACTACATCCAGGATTCTAAATTACTTTGTTCACCTTTTTCGTAAGATTTCCTTATTTTATTTAACCCTTTTTGTAGCCGGTTCTGGGAAAAGTCGTAATCATCTAACATATTCATTATTCCTTCTGTATCAGGTTCACTTCTTTCCACGCTATAATCCACAATAACATCAGGATTTAAAAAAAGATCTTTAATTCTATAGGGGTCTGTTTCAAAATCATCTGAATAATCATCAAAAGATTCTTCTTTAACTATTTTCAAGCCCTTTACGGGACCAATTCCTTTGATTCCGTCTGGGTTAAAGTCTGTTCCTATCAGGATCGATAGTTCAATTAATTGTTCTCTATCGATTTCATTGTCCTCTAAAACTCGTTTGAGGTTGATAATTTTTGGTTTTTCCTTTACAAGATTTCTGATGGTTCTAGGAGATCCATAAAGTAAAGAATCATAATCTTGGGAGGCTACAGCCCATGAATCATTATTTTGAACTATATAGGAAGCTTGTGCTTCTCCCTCTGCCGGTGCCTGTACTATTGGTATGCCCATTAGATTCAACAATTTTTTAGAAGATTTCAATTGATCTTTTTCAATTTTAGAACTCATTTGAGCATATTTCTTGGCTGAAGTGAATTCTCCTTTTTCTTTTTTTTCCTTCCATTTCTCTTTAGCTTTCTCCCTCACTTCATTTCGGTTTTCAATTTCTTTTCTCTTCATATCAGGGTGTTCTCCATCAAAAACATAGACAGGAGTAATATTCTCTTCAAGAAGATTAATATTTCGATAAAAAAGACCGGAAAGATGTGATGTTACTCTCCCCTTAGAATCTTTTAGAGGAGTACCATCTCTTTGTCTAATAGAGGAAAGAAATTGGTAAATATAATTGAAAGCATCTATTGCTACAGTTCGATTTCTTATTTTCTTAATGGATGTTTCTTCTTTAGGAACCAGGGTACTGAGCTGAACGCCCATTAGAGTCTCACATCCTAGTTTGAGGATCGAATCTTTTTAGTAATGTATCCAGCAATCCTATTCCTCATAGTCTTACTGTTAAGATTTACGAGTTCCTCCACTTTTACCTTATTTTCGTCAAAGTCTTCAGTAAATTTATCCTTATGCATTTCCATCAATTTCTCTGTAGTTTTTTTTATATGATCTTGTCTAATTTTTCCCACAGTATCACCAATATACCATTATTAGTTTAAGATATCCTTTATTAATGCTTTGGATATTTTTGGATCAATCACTCTTGCCCGAAGTTCACGAAGAACCCTTCTCACTGACAACTTTTTTAGATCAGGGTTCTGATTATGTAGTTCGTTTAATAAATCGCATCCAAAATCTAAATCACTTTTCAAAGTTCTACCGGTAATCCGATAATTTTGGCTCTTATCTAATGAAATAAAAGCAGGAAGATTAACCTTCAAAATTTTATCCTCCATATAGACAGAATGAGAACCGGTAGAAATCATATCGCCAAATACAATTATGCTGAGATCATTTTCTTTTGCGAAATTATAGATTCTATCTTCTACGTAATCGGAGCATCTACCACAAGGATGAGATTTATGATCACTTATCGATTCTTTAATACTAAACCATTCTTGATCCTTTTCTATTTCTATATGTTTTACTCCATCAAATTTTTTGGTATTATCCTTTTTTCCTATAGTAATTGCTATAGGGTTCGTTAGTTCCTTTAAAATCATTAAAGTAGCAGTACTATCCACACCACCGGAATATGCAACTAAAGGACTGACCTCGAAATCCTTAAAATCACCCTCAAATTTCCCGAGATCAGGATTTTTTCTTACAATTTCTAGTAAAGTTGTTAAAACTTTTTTAATAAATTTTTTTTGTCCTTCACTATCCTCATTTATTTGTTTTAATCTTTTATAGCTTTCTTTTATCCTAAATTCATTGATAATTTTATCTAGATCAGGATAGATATTCCCCCATAGATTTTTTTTACTAATTGAGTTCTCTTCAAAAAGTTTTCTCTGTGCTTGAGTAGGATCAACTAGACCGTAATAATTTTCATGCAATATAAACTCATTATTGCTTGGAGAGGTATTATTCATACTAGTTTTCTTACATATCTTCTTCGACCTATATCTTGAGAGCTGGAATAGAAATCTGGAATTAATCCTAATAGGATCAAGCTTAATAGCCTTATTAAAATCCCCAAAGATAATCTCAGAATCTTTATTATTGTTAAATTCAGGTTTGATACCTAATTCCTTGCATAAATAGAAATCAATTCCCTGAAATCTGTGAGGCTTAATCTTGACGGATAAATTAATTTTAAAATCGTTATCTTTTTTTAAAATACTTTTAAGTGGAAATTCTTTTTCAATTTCTATTAATTTCTGCAAAGAGTTTTTAAGACCAACGTAATCATCATCTATTCCAGATAAGAGTTCCCAATTTCTACTAAGTATTACTCTTCTTAATTTTAAATTAAGCCTTGATAAGACAACAATTTTATCGAAATCAAGTTCTTTATTTAATTCACCTACTACATATCCACTCCCGATAATAGCACTCTTATCAACTCTATCTTCACCAATTATATACAATTTATTCTGAATTTCTAAGAGCTTATAAATGTGGATTGGAGGTTTTTTACCTCTTATATCATATATGAGGTTTTTTATGTAATTTTTTTTCATCTAAAGCACATATAATAATATAAAAAAAGATAATATATTTTATATTTTTATTCATTGTCCGTTGGTGGATTAAATTGTCTTTGTCCTACTTCCTTATCTAAATTATAAATAACGTTCCCTTCTTCGCCTATTCTTTTAATCTTATTAAGCAATGTTTTGAATTGATCTTCTTCTTCTACTTGTTCTTCCACAAACCAATTTAGAAAGTTAATAGAAGCATGGTCTCCCTCTTCTTTGGCTATGTCCATTAAATCATTAATCATTTCAGTTACCTTCTGTTCATGATTGAAACTGGTTTCAAAAACATCGCGTAGAGAATCAAAATTGTTTTCGGGCGCTTCTATACCTTGTAACTCAATTTCCCCATTTCGATCATTAATATAGTCATAAAATTTCATTGCATGAAATTCTTCCTCTTTAGCCTGTTCTTTGAACCAATGTGCGAATCCAACCAAATCCTCACTATCACAGAAAGCAGCCATCGATAGATAAAGATACGCAGAGTAAAATTCATTCTTCATTTGCTCATTCAGACCTTCCTCTAATCTACTTGATAACATTCAACCACCTCAAGTTAAATTCAGAACAAGATAAGTTATATTTTACGGGAGCTGATATACCACTGAATAGAAGATTTAATTATTCCCCCTAAAAATTAAATAAGTTACTAAATTACCAGAAAAATTCAAATATATTAAAAAATCAGGATTATTGATTTGATTAAAATAATAAAAGATAAAATAGAGAAAATCATTTTTTATTAGCCTCTTGTTTTTATAATACCAACTAGGATAATCACTATTATTACTATTGCCAGTAATGCAAGTGCCCAAGTTGGTAATCCGCCACTCTGGACATTAACAGTAACTTCTTTCGTAACTGTATCTCCAGCATCATCGGTAACACTTAGGGAAACTGTTTTTTCTCCTGACTCTTCAAAGGTATGAGTAGGGTTTTGCTCTTGTGAAGTTGTTTCATCACCAAACTCCCACTGATACTCGTAAGGTGAAACTCCTCCAGATGTAGAAACATCAAACTCAACTTCTAAAGGTACCTCACCTTCTGTAGTAGAAGGGGTGACTTGAACATTAAAAGCGGATACCATCGGTTCGTAATCTGTTTTTACGGGCGGGTCCACGAATTTTCTTGGGATTTTTTCGATTCTTTCTCCTACAATTAGACCTTCAGTTCCAAATCCTTCACGTCCTACATCGTTATCTTCTGTATCCACTACAGCTTCCGCAATATACATTGGTCTAACGCCTTGGTGGTCTCTTGGTCTAATTAGAGTATCTCCGAGTGGTGTTTCTAGTTCCATTCCTTCCCAAGCTTTAATTAGAGAATTTGGTTCTGATATTGATCCTTTTTTAAGTCCTTCAACCATAAATTGGGCAGATGCGAAGGCTTGCCCGTGCCATAGTTCTGGTGCGTTCATTTTTGATAATTTATCAAATACATCTCCTTCTTGTTGTGAATAGGCTCCGGCGAATTCGTTAGGTCTAATATCGTTTTCCTTCATTTTTTCCAACATGAATTCATATTGGGGCCCTGAATTAACATCGTAGGCGAAGTAGCTAAAACCAGAAGTTCCCTCGTATAATCCACCAGATACTAGATTAACTCTATTCATTGTGAATAGGTCTATAACTGACCCAATGACTTTATCCATCATATCCAGGTTGCTTATCGATTGGTATAGTGGTCCAAATCCACTTCCAGCCCATACAATGTAGATTCTATCGGGATTTTTGTTTTTTATTCTTTGTAAGTAGGGTTTAAAGTTTGTTGTTCCAGCGGGGGCAAATTCTGTTGCGACTGATTCTACGTCGTATTCTGAGAAGGCTTTTTTAGCTGTTTCTACTCCGTTATAGCCGAAGGTATTGTCTATTCCGAGGTAGGCTACGGAATCTATTTCTTGTTGTTTTCCGTAGTAGTAAGCTGATGCCTTGGCATCGTGCCAGTTGTTTCTTCCAACTCTGAATATGTATTTATTGAAGTTTGGGTCTTGGGTTAGGGCTGCGGATGCTCCGGGGCATATGAAGTATGGGGTTGTGTATTCTTTTGCAATACTTTGAACGGAGGTTGCTACGGGGCTGTGTGATGTTCCGAATATAATGTCTGCTCCCCAATTTGTGATTGCTTCTCTAGCTTTTGATACTCCGACATCTGGGGTTCCCTCGGTGTTGTAGACTTTTGTTTGTATTTCCTGACCGTTTTCCATTTGATATGGACTTTCCCAGTTGGTGGAATTTGTGGCATATTGTAAACCTAATTTGAAGCCCTGGATTGCCCATGTTCCGTAGAAGTAGAGTCCTTGTTGTTGTCTTGGTTGAAGAATTGCAATCTTTACGGGTTCTTCTTCTTGTTTTGTCTCGGCTTTTGCAGGTGACTTGGAAGCTGTCATTCCAATAGAGATCACTAAAATAGAGATTGTCAACAAGGCAAAGATCTTGTTTCTTTTCATTTTCTTTACCCAAAGACATCATCGTTTTACTTATTTAAATAAGTTTTCCCAGATCAAGTTTTATTTGAGGTTTTAAGTCCCTTGGATAAAACATTTGTAAATTTTCTCTATGATTAAGAAACTTTTACAAGTTTATGATTACACTAATTCGTTAATATGTTCGATGAAGCTTTCAGGATCTTCAAGGAATGGGGAGTGACCTACACCTTTGACTGATATGATTTCTGTGACATAATCATCATATAGTTCCAAATCTTCACTTTTGATGATAGGATCGTTCTCTCCCCTGAAAACAAAAATCGGTATGTCCAAATCTCTAAGGTCATCGATAACATTGAATTCTTCTAAAGCTTTTGTGTGACCCTCTTTGGCGCTATCTTTCATAGATAAAGCATCTTCTAAAATTTCATCGAATTCATCATAGCTTTCCGGTACGAAATTTTTTAAAGAACTCTTAATGAAGAACTTGCTATTTTTAAATATCTTAAAAAGGGCTTTCTGAATTATAGAAATCTTCATCCCCTTAGGAGAAGGAGGATCAACTAAGAAAAGCTTTTTCACCTTTCTTTGGTTTTCTATGGAGTATTGAAGAGCGATAGCCCCTCCGAGAGAATGTCCTAATAAATGAAACCTTTCTAATCCAAGTTCCATAACGATCC
Source organism: uncultured Thermococci archaeon (assembly GCA_964436705.1). GTDB lineage: Archaea > Methanobacteriota_B > Thermococci > Thermococcales > CAYNOZ01 > CAYNOZ01. The sequence goes on along the minus strand of CAYTEI010000002.1, from coordinate 77,116 downwards.
CATCCAGATAATCAGCATAGGTCGAAACTTTATGATCTATATCGGGCTTCGAAGATCTTCCAAAGCAAGGAAGATCAGGAGCTACAAACCTAAAACCATCCATTTTATTGACCAAAGGATTGAACCATTGAGAAGATGCATAATTCCCGTGAACGAGAACAAAAGGATCTCCACTTCCTTCATCCTCATAATAGATCTCCATAGAATCTAAACTTAAATTAGACATATCAATCACTCTCTAAAAACTCTCTTAAAACATTTAAAAGTCTATCAGGTTTCTCAATCACTACTGCATGTCCAGAACCTTCAATCTCTGTATAATCTGAATTCTTAATTTCATTTTGGATCTTCTTTCCAAACTCAGGAGGCTTGACTCTATCTTCGGAAGCAGAAATCACTTGAACAGGAACATCTATCTTATGTAGATCTGGAGTTATAGGATTTTCTTTTAATTCCATAAAAGCATCTAATAACTTAACAGCACCATCAAAATTAAAATCAGTTTTCTCTAATCTATCAACTAGCATATCTAGAATCCCGGGATTATCTCTAAGAAAGCCACCGGAATACACATCATTAATCCAAGATAAAACAAATTTCCTAGCATCACTAGAATCCGCTCCCATTCTCCATCTCAAAGCCATATAGTACATATCCGTACTAATTTCCGAAGTAGTAGATATTAATGAAAGATCCTCAACTCTTTCTGGATATTCCATGGCAATCAATTGAGCTATTTCCCCTCCATAGGAAGTTCCAGCTATATTAGCCTTCTCTATTTCGAGTTCATCCATGATAGCTACAACATCGTTAACATGATCCATTAAACTAACCTCATCGGGACACAATGAACCGCCTTGGCATCTCATATCATGTAGTACAATAAAGTAATCATCAGAGAGATCACTAGAAATAGGCTCCCATCGATCAAGAGACATAAAAACCCCATTCAACAATAAGAAGGGCTTATCATCTCTATCTCCAATAGTTTGATATCTAATCTTACCATCATCTACTTCTAAAAACGAGTCCGTCATGAAAAACCCTCATACTGTTTTAAAAATAATAAAAAATCAAGAAAAGGCTATAACTAAGTTATACCCATTTAAAGGCGGATCCATACTGTTGATACCCTACACCTGAGGTAATGAAAAGCACTACATCCCCTTCAAGGCCTTCCATCTTGCCACTTTGAGCCGCGTCATGAAAAGCTTGATAAGCACATGCCGAACCACTGTAACCAAATTTCATCATTGTCATATGGGTCTTATCCATTGGTAAATCAACTTTATCCATTACTTCCTCTATTGATTTCTTCCTAACCTGAGTAAAAAACGTCATTCCTATATCTTCTTTCTCAAAATCGAACTTATCTATCATTTGGTTAATGAGTATTGGCCAACCTTCCTCGTTCACAGTAGATGGGAACTTCTTACGAAGATCAAGTTTATGCAGTCCTTCATTTATTCCCTCTATATCCATGTTTCCTGCTCCCATATATATGCCCCAGTTATTCCAGTAACTTCCATCAGATCTACCTACACCTCCTATATAGCCTTTTTCATCACTGGAAGTTAAAAGAATGGCTCCTGCTCCATCTGAAAAGAGAGCTTCCCATTGATACTTCCAGGAAAGAAATTTAGTCATAGCATAAGTACCAACAACCATTATGTTATCATACCTACCACTTTCAATGTACTTAGATGCTATATCCAGCATTAACCCATCATTGGCACAGGAGGCGTTAACATCGAAGGTGGGTACTTCTTCCTCATGAGCTCCAATTTCATATTGAACCTTCGTGGATGTAGGGGGACTAACAGCTTCTGGAGTATCAGTCCCTAGGATTAACAAATCAAGGTCATTTGGATTTATATTAGCATTGTCTAGAGCTTCCTCAACGGCTCTGGCTGCCATATAGGAAGGTGTTTCCTCTTCGGAGGAAATGTGACGATGATTAATTCCTAAGTTTTCACTATAATAAGGATCGATTTGGTGACCAACTTTCTCCTCGAATTCTTCATTTGACATAGTTTCAGAGGGCACATATATTCCAGACGACAAAATCCTTGCATATGACATTTAATCACCTAAAAGCTTTTAAACAAGTTAAACTCATCGGAGTGGTAATTATATGTTAATTATTAAATCTAATTACTAGTTTCCTTAAGGTTTTTATCTTAATTGCTCTGATTAATTATTGGTAAATAACTCTGTCTAAATCACCATCTTAACTTGTTTTAAAGGTATAAATTTATCTATTTATAAAAACTTTTGGATTATAACTCTTTAAATAAGACAAAAATAGGATATTTATCTAATCACTACTTTTAGCTTATAACTCAATAAGGAGATCTAACTAGACTATAAATGCTATATTTTTGATAATTATCTTTTTAGATTCCTTTACTTTAAAAAGTAGTAAGAATAGAATTAGATATTTTTCCTTTAATATATTTGTACTAATTATTGGTATAGACCCTTATTTTCTTGGGAATTACAATTTTCTTTTATTTTTCTTTATTTATCTTCCAGATCTTAAGCTTTGGGATCTACTTGATTATTACTTTAGTTTATTTATGTTTCAGAGTTCATGAAAAGTTTTTAATAATATTTAGTAATATCTTAATGTATAATATTTGGGACCTAAGATTAAGTATAATTTTTAGGTGGGTGTTTGGTTAATGACTGAGAAGACAGTTCTCAAGACTGAAAACTTAACAAAGAATTTTGGCGGGATTACAGCTGTAGATAGTGTGGATATAGAGTTTACGGAGGGTAAGTTAAGAGCGCTAATAGGTCCTAATGGAGCTGGAAAAACAACTTTTTTTAATCTTCTTTCAGGTGTTTTAAAACCAACTGAGGGGAAGGTAATTTATCAAGGGGAGGAAATTACTAATTATTCTCCGGAAGAAAGATCTCAAAAAGGTATAGCAAGATCGTTTCAATTAACACAAATATTTCCGTCTTTAACTGCTTTTGAAAATGTTAGATTAGCTGCTCAGAGTCGTGGAGACAAAAGTATTATTTATAATATCATATCAAAAGCTAGTAACTATGATGAATTCGTTGAAAAAGCAATGGATCTTCTAGAAAGGGTCGATTTAAGAAATCAGGCAAATACGCTTGCATCTAACCTAACTCGGGCAGATCAAAGAAAATTAGATGTAACTATGGCAATTGCAACGGAACCAGATCTACTTTTACTCGATGAACCAACCTCGGGAATGGCCGTTGAGGAAATACCGGAAATACTTGATGTAATCGATAAGTTAAGTGAGACAAGAGAAAACTTAACTACGCTTTTAATAGAACATAAAATGGATATTGTTATGGATGTTTCCGAAGAAATTCTTGTTCTAGCTGATGGTAAGGTTCTGGCGGATGGCACTCCCGAAGAGATTAAGCAAAGCCAAGAAGTGCAAAAAGCTTATTTAGGGGCTTTAGGGTGATAAGATGGATAATATTTTAGAGATTGAGGATATACATGTTAGGATCGCTGACGCATATGTATTACAAGGAATTTCTTTTGATATACCTAAGGGAGAGTTAGTGGCTCTATTGGGGAGAAATGGTGCCGGAAAAACCACAACTCTTGAAAGTATTTTAGGGATAAATTCTATCTTTAAAGGACAAATTAGATTTGGAGGAGAAGATATTACTGGTCTTCAAACCTTTGAAGTAGCGAAGAAAGGAATTGGTTATGTACCGGATTCAGCTCGTATATTCTCAGAACTAACCGTTGAAGAAAATCTTAAGATGGGAATGCTGCATAAAGAAAGCCAGGACAAGTTAAAGGAAATATATGAATTGTTCCCGTTTCTAAAAAAATACGAACAACATAATGGTAAGGCTTTAAGTGGTGGGGAGCAAAAGCTTCTTGCGCTTGCAAGAGCAATGGTTTCCAGAGATCATGAATTATTATTGATAGATGAGCCAACAGAAGGATTAAGCCCTGAAAACTCAAAAAAGACCTATGAGGCACTGGAAAAGGCTAAGAAAAGATCTTCAATACTATTAGTTGCAGATAATTTAGAATTAGCAGAAAAATTTGCAGAAAAGTACGTAATCATGGAAGATGGTCAAGTAGTCAGAAAAGGTGACATGAAAGAAGTGTCAGATAACCCAGAATTAGCGAAAAAATATCTGGGAACAGCTGTATAGGAGGAAAAAGGATGTTATCAACATTAGTTAGCGCCATAATAGATGGTTTAGCCCTGAGCATGCTTTATTTTATGATTGCCTCTGGATTTTCCTTAATATTTGGCCTTGAAGATATCGTAAACTTTTCACATGGAAGCCTTTTCATGTTAGGAGCATTTATATCCTATGAAATAGTTAACGTAACAGGAAGCTTCTATATTGGCCTTCTATCAGCTACTCTAACAGTAGCTATTATAGGCGCTATCATCGAAATGGGTTTACTAAGAAAAAAGTTTGGAGACGAAATGGGAATAATACTGACAACTTTAGGGATTATGTACATAATACACTACGGAGCCCGACTCAGATACGGAGCAGCAAGTAGCACTTACAACAAAATTCCTTCCTACCTAGAAGGAACCATAAATGCTGGCCCCTTCATACTGAACAATTATAGACTTTTCATAATAATACTTGGTCTTCTTATGGCTGCAGCGGTTTATCTTTTCCTAAACAAAACTAATGTAGGCCTCATAGTTAGGGCAGGAATAGAGGATACAGACATGACAGAAGCCATGGGTGCGAACACAAAAAGAACCTTCACAATAGTATTTGCCATTGGATGTGCATTAGCCGGTTTAGGAGGGGCAGCTGCAGTTGGATGGGTATACGCTAGCGTGGATCTTGGATTAAACTACCTGTTTTTCGCATTCGCAATAGTAGTTATTGGAGGACTAGGATCATTCAAAGGAAGCTTCTACGCAGCTCTACTAGCCGGAATAACTCATGAACTATTCGCATACTATATACCATTCTTGGCAGGACCTAGTCTATTCGTATTAATGGCCGCAGTATTATTACTAAAGCCTGAGGGACTGGGGGGATCCAAATGAATATATCAGAAAAGCTAGATGCATTACAGAATAAAACCTTATCTCTAAGCATTGTTACAATGCTATTCGTATTGAACCCAATATTCTATTACCTTGGACTACCGTATGCTGATGTCCTAACAAGAGTATTCGTAATATCCCTATTTGCCTTATCTTTTGACATGTTATTAGGATATACAGGACTACTTAACTTCGGTCAAACCCTTTTCTTTGGAATGGGAGCATATATGACGGCTTACTCATTAAGTTGGCTGGGTCTTAATTATATAATTGCTTTGGTACTAAGTACTCTAGTTGGAGCTGGCTTGGGAGTCCTATTATCATTTCTTGTTAAACGATCCTTTAAAGGGATACCCTTCACCTTTTTTAGCTTAGCATTTGGAATGATAGTACTTTCCATGTATCAAAAGAGAGCTTTCGAGAGTATTAGTGGAGGAGAGGGCGGTATAATAATATCCAGTCCTGAACTGTTAAGATCAATGTGGATGTTAAGATTCTTTCAGATAGCCGTATTCGCAGTGATAATAGGCTTATTAATAATTTCTGTATATAAAAAGATCCAGGATAAACCTGAAAATACCCAAATAGCTATCTTGATACCTCTAGTGGTAATTCTAGGGTTTTTCTTCTATTTAATGTTTGGTAACTTAACTAACCTTGAATCAATGCCTTCCTATGAAAGAATGACCCCAGTTAGATATTATCTATCTTTATCGATTTTAATTGGAGTATATTTCATAGCGAGGAGAATAGTCAGTTCTCCAGTAGGATCCGTATGGAAATCTATCAGAGAAAATGAGACTAGAACCTCGGTGCTTGGATATAAACCATTTAATTATAAATTGTTGGCAGTTGTAATATCTGGAGCAATAGCTGGTTTAGCTGGAGGTATTTATGTACCGTATCTACTTACTGTCAGTGCTGGAAATGTATTTGATCCATTTATTACAATTAGGGCTCTAATATTCGCAGTTCTGGGGGGTTTAGGAACTCTTAAAGGAGCAATTTTAGGAGCCGCAATCATAATTCTGATTGAACACTTTTTAAACCCAATAATAGGCCCTTGGACTAACATATTGGTTGGAATTCTCTTCATAGCAGTGGTTTTCACAATGCCAAGAGGGATAATAGGTAAATGGACTAGTCAGGATACCAAGTCTATAAAAGAAACGATTAAAAACATGGTAAAATAAATTAGATAATCATTTTTTTCTCTTATCTTTTGCTTATGTGTTTTTGTGTTTCGGTTTATAATAGTAAGATGAAAAGTAAAGTTTTTAATGTAAAAAGTATGATTATTATGATGACTATTAATCTTGGAGAATTAGTTGGTATTTGTTATAGTTTGGTAAAAGTAGGTGTTTTTTCGTGAAGGGTGGAAATTTGTATGATAGAAAGGTAATTTCTGTTAGTGAAGCCATTGATAAAATTGATGCCGACGATAGCATTCTTGTTGGTATGGCGGCTTCTGAACCTCAAGGCCTTTTGAATAAGTTAGGAAGTAGGAAAGATGAGTTCAAGAATGTTAAAGTTATATCTTGTTTGATGCTTGGTGATTATGGGCTTCGAGAATCAGAAGATAAGGGAAACGTTCTCAATGAAAGTTGGTTCTATGGGCCCTACGAGAGGAATAATAGAGAAGGTAATGTTACTTATCTTCCTAATAATCTGCATAGCGCAGGGTCCAGTAAACTGAGCTATGAGGATGTTGACATTGCTTGGGTAACTGGTTCCCCTATCGACGATAAAGGATATTTTACTTTGTCTTGCCTAGTCTATGAAAGAGAGATGATAGAGAACGCGGACATGGTCGTATTAGAGAGTAATAGAAAACATCCTAGAACATATGGGAATAGTGCATTCCATATTTCCGATGTTGATTACGTTGTAGAGAATGATCAGGCCTTAGTATCTCTTCCTCCAGCAGAGCCTGGAGAAACTGAAGAAAGGATCGGTGAACATATTGCTGGTATAGTTGATGACGGATCAACTATTCAGCTTGGAATAGGTCGTATCCCAAATGCTGTTGCTAATTCATTAATGAGCAAAGAGGATTTGGGTATTCATACGGAAATGTTCACGGAGAATATGGTCGATCTATATAATGAAGGAGTTGTTACGGGTGAAAAAAAGACTAAATGGAAGGGTAGAATGGTCGGGGCTTTTGCACTTGGTACAGAAAAGCTATATGACTTTGTAGATAATAATCCCGTAGTAGAATTCCGTGAGGGGAGTGTTACTAACGATCCTTGTGTTATAGGCCAGAATTATAAGATGGTAAGTATAAACACAGCTTTGCAGGTTGATCTTACTGGTCAGGTTGTTTCAGAATCGATTGGACCAAAGCAGTATAGTGGTACTGGTGGACAAGTTGATACACATAGAGGAGCACAGAGATCTGATGAAGGAACTGGTGTTATCGCCCTTCCTTCGACAGCTAAGAATGGTGAGATTTCCACTATTCGGACTTTCCTACCTGAAGGTGCCAGGATTACCATTGGAAATAACGATATCGATACCGTTGTAACTGAGTACGGAGTAGCACATTTAAAAGGTAAAAGTGTTAGGGATAGAGCTAAGGCTCTTATTGATATTTCACATCCAGATTTCAGAGATCAATTGAGAGAAGAGGCTAAGCAAGTGAATGTTTTATAGTTATTGTTATAGGGTTTAGCTTATTTTTAATTTTTATTTTTATTAGATATTTTTAATCTATATAAGTAGTTACTGGTAAATTAATATGGAGATTAAGCAGTGATGTGATTTAGTAATCTTTTGATACCTTCAAGACTTTAATTTGTATTATGAAAATTTAAAACAAGGTAGACAAGAAGATCTTTAAGATAAATTCTACTAGGTTTTTAGGTTTATGTTTCTTCTAGATTTTACTACGGGTAACTTTTATAAATTTCATAAGTTAAGAATCAGACATGAATGAAAGGCAAAAAAAGCAACTTGCGGAAAAGATGGCTGGGGAAATTGCCTTATCATCAGAGCCTGGAAAAACAATGAGAAAATGGAGAGAGATCTTTGAAGTAAGTCAAACAAAATTAAGCAGAAATTTAAAGGTCTCTTCTTCAGTAATAAGTGATTATGAAGGCGGTAGAAGAGAATCTCCAGGTTCTAATATGATAAAAAAATATGTGAAATCTTTAATTGAAATTGATCTAAACAGAGGAGGGGAAGTCACCCGCGCATTTTCTCATATGACACAAGACTTCCCCACAGATGTGATCCTAGGGATGAAAGAGTTTCCCAATCCAGTATCTGCTGAAGAATTATTTGAATCTATTGATGCAGAAGTAGTAGCTTGTGAAGATCAACTTGATAAAAAAGCCTATGGTTATACAGTAGTCGATAGTATAAAGGCTATTCTTGAATTAACAGCCGATGAATTTTTAAGATTGTATGGTTTAACTACTGAAAGAGCATTGATATTTACTAAGGTAACCACAGGTAGGTCTCCGATGGTTGCTATTCGTGTTAGAGAAATGAAGCCAGCGATGATTGTCTTACATAGTCCTGATGAGATGGATAAAGTTGGGCGAGAGATAGCCCAGAGGGAAAAGGTACCAACTGCGGTTTCTAAAATTAAGGAGTCCAAACTTTTGGAAAGGCTTTCCTCTTTTTCTGAAGGATAATTCTTACAACATTCGTCGAAATAGTTTTCGTTGAATACCGAAACATTTTTAAGGTTAATCTCTCCTTTCTTATCTGGTGATGAAATGGCAGAGAATAAACTGCTAAAACCAGATAAAGACGTTGGCATAGTTGGATATGGCGCTTACATTCCAATGTATCGAGTTTCAAATGAAGAAATAAGTAGAGTTTGGGGAGGGTTATCAGAACCAGTCAAAGAAAAATCAGTCCCCGGACCTGATGAAGATTCAGTTACCATAGGAATAGAAGCCGCTAAATATGCTCTAAAAAGATCTAAAATTAACCCAGAAGAATTACGAGCTATATGGACAGGATCTGAATCCCCTCCATATGCAGTAAAACCCTCTTCGACAATAATTGCTGATGCAATAGGAGCTGGATCAGATATCAATGCTGCGGATATGGAATTTGCTTGTAAGGCCGGTACCGAAGCTCTTCAATCCTCTATTGGCTTTGTAGGATCGGATATGGCTGACTATGTGATGAGTTTGGGAACGGATACTTCTCAAGGACGACCAGGAGATCAGCTCGAATATACGGCTGCTGCTGGAGGGGCAGCCTTCGTTTTAGGTGAGGATACTGATGATTCTATAGCTAAAATAGAAGGTTCTTACTCTCATGTTACTAATACTCCTGATTTTTGGAGAAGAAAGGGCGAAAAATATCCTAACCATGCTTCTAAGTTCACGGGTAAGCCTGCTTATTTTGAACATATTATCAATGCAGCTAATAAACTTATGGAAGAATTAGAAAGATCTGCACAAGACTATGATTATGCTGTTTTTCATCAGCCAAATGTTAAATTTCCTAGTAAAGCTGCTAAGATCCTAGGATTTGAAAAAGAAAAAATAAATCCTGGGTTGTTAGCTAATGAGATTGGTAATACTTATTCTGGTTCTACTTTAGTTGGGATGTCTGCGACACTTGATCAGGCCGAGCCTGGTGATAGGATTCTGTGGGCATCATTTGGATCTGGAGCTGGAAGTGATGCTTTTTCATTAAAAGTTAAAGAAGCTATAAAAGAAAAGAGAAATAAAGCACCTTTGACGGAAAAGTTTGTTGATCGTAAAGAAGATATAGATTATTCAGTATATGCAAAATATCGTGATAAAATAAAAATGTAAGGTGATACAATGAGAGATGTTTCAATAGTTGGTATAGGTCAAACGAAGGTAGGAGAGAAGTGGGATAAATCTATTCGAGATCTATCCGTAGAAGCGATAAATAAAGCTCTTAAAGATTCTAATATTAATAGAGATGAAATTGATTCATTGTATGCTGGCAATATGTTGTCTGGAAAGGTTTCAGAGCAGGAAAATTTGGGGGCAATGATATCAGATTTTGCTGGTCTTGGTAATATCCCTTCTGTTAAGGTTGAGGCCGCTTGTGCTTCGGGTGGTGCAGCATTACAAGTAGGAGCTAAGGGAGTTATGTCAGGGATGGAGGATCTAACCATCGTCGTTGGAGTAGAGAAGCTTACCGATGTTTTAGGATCTAAAGCGACTGAGGGGCTTGCTTATGCGGCAGATCAGGAATTCGAAACTTTTCATGGGGCTACTTTTGTATCTTTAAATGCTATAGCCACGAGAATGTATATAAATGAGTTCGATGTGGATAGAGAGGACCTAATGAGGTTCGCAGTTAATGCTCACAGTAACGCCGTGAATAATCCTAATGCAATGTTTAGGAACGAAATAAATCTTCAAAAAGCAATGAATTCGCCTGTAGTCGCAGATCCTCTGAGATTAATGGATGTTACACCGGTATGTGATGGGGCCGCAGCTGTAATTTTAGCACCAAAAGAAAAAGCACAGGACTATACCGATACCCCAATAGACATTGCTGGAATGGGAAATGCAGTAGATTCTATTGGTCTTCACGATCGTGAAACTTTTAAGAGAATGCCAGCAACAGAAGAGGCTTCCGAAAATGCCTACAAAATGGCTAATATGGAACCTAATGATATTGATGTGATAGAACCTCATGATGCTTTTACGATTATGTCAGCTTTAGGATTAGAGGATATGGGGTTTGTTGAAAAAGGTAAAGCTGTTAAAGCAGCTAGAGAAGGTAGAATATCAATTAACGGCGACCTACCAATAAACACTATGGGTGGTTTAAAAGCACGTGGACATCCGGTAGGAGCAACAGGAATTTATCAAACAGTCGAAATAGTACAACAACTTAGGGGAGAAGCGGGTGAAAACCAGGTTGACGAAGCAAAATCAGGTATTGCCCAAAATATTGGTGGAACAGGATCCAATATAACTGTAAACATATTTGAGAGAGGTGATTAAATGCAGGTTTCCAGGCATTGGAGAGAATTTTCAAGCCACTACAAGCTAGAGGGAAAGAAATGTGAAGAATGTGGTGAGATCCATTTCCCGCCTAGAGATGTTTGTTCCGAATGTAAATCGACTGAATTGAGTAATTATGAACTGAAAGGTAAGGGGGAGGTTGTTTCATATACAATGGTTAGAAGTGCTCCTCCTGATCATGAATATGACAAGCCTTATCCGTTAGCACTAATTGAATTAAAGGATGGGCCTGTTATAACTGCACAATTAACTGATGTTGCTGAAGAGGATATAAATGTTGGAATGGATGTTGAAATGGTTATTAGGAAAGTAGTTGAACAGGGAGAAGATGGATTAATACTCTATGCCTATAAATTTCGTCCTACTATAGAATAATTGTCCTTTTTTATCTTTGATTTTTATTTATTATCTTTATTAGTCTTTGTTCTGATAGAAAGAATTTTTATTATTGAATTTCTTTTGTTTTATTGTTGTTTATTTGGTGATTTATTATGCAAGATTCAAGAGTTTCTGGTCATGATCGAGGTAAAACAGTAACTGTTGTAGGAAGTCAATGGGGGGATGAAGGTAAAGGTAAAATTGTTGAATTCCTCTCTGGAAATTCAGATGCTGTTGTTAGATATAATGGCGGTAATAATGCTGGACATACAGTTGTTATTGATGGGGAAGAATTTGATTTTCATATTATCCCTTCAGGAGCTATAAGTGATAAAAAATCAATAATAGGTAATGGTACTGTTGTTGATCCTGGTGTTCTTCTTGAGGAAATTTGGGAATTAGAAACTGATCCAGATTTGTTAATAAGTAAAAGGGCTCACACCATCATGCCTTATCATAAAATTAGGGATTCAAAAGGGAGTGAAGATGAACTTGGAACTACTGGTAGAGGTATAGGTCCTTGTTATGAGGATAAAGCCAATCGAACCAGAGCTATTAGGATCGGAGATCTTGGAGATCGTGAATTGTTAAAAAGTATGTTAGAAGGTCAGTCTTCAAATCTTGAAGACGATATAGAAAAGATTATTTCTAGGTATGAGGAATATTATAAGGAATTAGAGCCATATATTGGTGATTCAGTTACTGAAGTTAATGAATTATTAGAGAATGGCGATAATATATTATTTGAAGGGGCTCAAGGTACTTTTTTGGATGTAGATTATGGTTCTTATCCTTATGTTACATCTTCAAACCCTACTGCAGGTGGTGTTTGTACCGGTACTGGTTTAGGACCTAAGAATCTGGATGAGATCATAGGTGTAGCAAAAGCTTATACTACAAGGGTAGGTAAAGGGCCATTCCCATCGGAGCTTACTGAAGAAAATGGTGAAAGGCTCCAAGAAAAGGGTAATGAATTCGGTGTAACTACCGGTCGTCCTAGAAGATGTGGGTGGCTTGATCTGGTAATGGTCAAATATTCGAAACGAGTTAATAGTTTAACTGGTTTAGCCTTATCTAAAATTGATACACTTGGCGGATTTGATGAGATCAAGGTATTGGTATCTTATAAGAAGGATGGAGATGAATTTCAGAGCTTTCCATATTCTTTGGATAATATCGATCCTATTTATAAATCTTTTGAGGGCTGGGATGACCTTTCATCCAGTGAATGGCTTGAAATAGCTAACTCAGGATATAAATCATTGCCAACCAATGCGAGGAAGTATATAGAATTTATAGAAGAATATTTGGAACTTCCTATAAAGATCGTATCCATCGGTCCAGATCATAAAGATACAATAGTTAGGGAGGATCCTTGGGAATGAACAAAATTTCACCTCTTGATGATCGATATCGAAGTAGATGTGAAGATTTAGCAATATTTAGTGAAAAGGAAGTATTTAAAAAAAGATTAAAAATTGAAGCAGAATATCTTATATTTTTGGCGGAGAATATAGGTAATCCATCACTAACTAGAGAAGAGAAAAAAATTATTAGAGGGATTTATCAGAATTACGATGAAAAAGATTTTAAAGGAATTAAAAAAATTGAGAAAACCATTAAACATGATATAAAATCAGTTGAAGAGTTTTTAAAAAGTAAGATGAAAGATAATGGGGTCAATAGCAAAACAAATATGATCCACTTTGGTTTAACTTCAGAAGACATTAATAATCTTGTTTATTCTATTTTATTAAAAAAAGCTAAAAAAACTTTATTAAAAGAAGTAGAAAAATTAAGAAACCAGTTGAAGAGATTAGCAAAAGATCATAAAAATCTCCCAATGTTATCACGGACTCATGGACAACCAGCCTCACCAACTACTCTAGGAAAAGAATTTACGAACTATTTAGATAGAATAGAAGATCATCATAAAATTTTAAAAGATTATAAGTTTCCTGGAAAGATTTCGGGAGCTACAGGGAATTACAATGCTTTTGAGGTGTCTTATCCTGATGTTGATTGGGTGGAATTAAGTCAGGATTTTGTTCGCAGATTTGAATTGGAGCCGTCTGTATTTAATACACAGATAGTCCCCCATGATAAGATATCTCGATTTTTAAGAGAGATTAAATCTCTAAATTTAGTAATGATTGATCTGAATACTGATTTATGGGATTATATTAGTAGAGATTATTTTTTACTAAAAACGAATGAGGAAGAAGTAGGATCTTCAACAATGCCACATAAAGTTAATCCAATTGATTTCGAAAGTTCAGAAGGTAACTTAAAAATAGCTAATACTATTCTAACAGAATTAGCTGACGACCTTCAAGTATCAAGATTACAGAGAGATCTTTCTGATTCAACAATGAAAAGAAATTATGGAGTAGGATTATCACACTCCCTTCTTGGGTATAAAAAATGTCACACAGGATTAACTAAATTGAGACCTAATAAGAAAGAAATCCGGGGAGATCTTAAAGATCAGCCACAAGTATTAACTGAAGCGATACAAACGATTTTAAGAAGAGAAGGCGATAAAAAAGCGTATCAAAAAGTAAAAGAATTTTCTAGAGGTAAAAAAAGAAATTTAGAAGAACTGAAGGCCTTTATTGAAGACTTAGAAGTAGATCAAGAGATAAAAGAGGAATTGATAAGTCTTGAAACAGAAAATTACACTGGATTGGCGTCTCAACTAACAGAAAAATATTTAAATTCTAAATAACTTTTTCAAATTCTTTTCCATTAACTTTCATTTTGGTGAGAATCCTATTCTCCAATAAAGAACTCTTTATTTTCTTACTAAGGAGTTCATCAACTTGGAAGACACCAGCTTCATGATCCATATTAATTTCTAATCTCACTGGAACTTCATTATCTCTGTTATCCATGATTTCTACCGATTTAATTGTTAAAGGCGAGATGGCGTGGATATCGATTTTATCATCACTTTTACTGAACATACGACTTCTTCCCTCTTCCATGTCACACCCATCAGCTACCTTAACAACACTTCCCTCAATAGTTGTTGAGGGGACATGTTCATCATGAGTGTAAATAGAATTTAAAATAAAAGCCTCCAGAAGTATAGGATCATTAACTAATCTTTCTGGTAGTTCTTCAACAATTTCAGAGACCTTATCGTAAGCTAACCTTACGCTAAACTCTGAGCGATATTCACGATGAACTAGATTACCTAGATCATGCATTAAAGCTCCTAGTGAGACTACGAATTGGCTCCATTCGTAAGGTTTTCCTAACTCTTCTAAGGTAGTTTTATTACCGTTATTCTTTAAAATACGTAGTATTTTCAAAGAGTTTTTCACAGTTAATAAGGAATGAATGTCTCCATGTTCATTGTACTTATAAACGTTTAGTGCGATGAAATTTGTCGTATCTAAGTATTTTTTAATCCTTTTATAGGTTTCTTCAAATACTTGATATAGTTCATCATCCAAGAACTCTTCTTCAATGCTTTGAACTAATTTCTCTTTATTGTAAGACATAAAAAACACCTTTGCTGATTACGGTAATCAATATTTTTTAAGAAGAACTTATATTTCGTATACCTAAATTGGAATTATTAGCTTAAAAGCATTTGGCCTGATTAAACTATAGTTTATTATTTAGTCGGATTAGGATAATAGAATTTTCTTAAAATAAAAATAGATTTAAAAATTAGGCAGGGTAGATAAGAGAAAAGGCTAAATTCTTTTCATCTTTCGCTTTCTTGTCTTTGAGTTTTTTGTTTGACATATTTACACCTCCAACTGTATTAAATAGAAGATAAAATGCTAATGATTTCGAATTATTTTTGATGGAAATTATTCTTTAAATAATATTTTCTTTATTATAATATTTAATACATATTACTATTTATAAATTTATCGGAAAATTTTGATCCGAAACTCATAATATGTAGGGGTTCTGGAGAATAAATGCCTATCTCAGTTTTCAAATCATCAGGATAGAATTAAATAGAAACCTATAGAACAAGAAGAGTAAAAAAATTAGTATTTAATAATCAAAGAAAAGATAAATTAAAGTACTATCCGCATTCTGACCATCCACAGCTAGGACAAGTAACGCATCCCTCTTTATACTCAACCATAGCACCACACTCAGGACATTCAGGATTTTTACCATTCTTAACCATGTCCTCAAAATTATCAAAATCACTACTGGCAGATCTACTATCATTTGCACTATTATTTAAGCTAAATTTACTTTTATCTTCAGAAAAGTCCTGAACTGAAGTCTGAACATCACTAGCTTCTCCAGAGAGATATCTCGCCATAGCCTTCCCCACTGCATCTGGGATGGATAGTATCTTCTCTCCATTGTCCCAAGAAGTCTTTGGACTTCTAATTCCTTTTAATTGATCAATTATTTCCTCAGGATCGACTCCTGCCCTTAAAGCTGTTGATATTAATCTTCCTAATGCATCAGTAAAACTTTGTGTAAATCCTCCTGATTTACCTACTGTAGAGAATACCTCGAATAAACCTTCTTTGTCCTGATTAATGGTAACGAATAGACTCCCATATCCAGTATCAATCTTCTGGGTGGTTCCAGAAACCGTTTTAGGTCGTTCTCTGGCCTTTCGAATTTCTTTATCTCTTGCTTTCGATCTTATTATAAATTTGTCAGAATCAAGATTCTCTTTGAATTCATTCGATTCTAGGAAGTTTTCAAAGGAACCATATTTTTCTTTTAGCATTTTAAGTAGTTCTTCTTTCTCAAATTCTTCTGGACTTTTTCCTCGGGTAGTCATGACTTGAACGTCTCTAGAACCGTCTCTGTACACAGTTAATCCTTTGACTCCTGAGTCATAAGCTAGCATAAATGCTTCTTCAACGTCTTTTCTTGAAGCCTCATTAGGGAAATTACAGGTTTTGGAAATTGAAGAATGGTTGTATTTCTGAAATGCGGCTTGTATTTTAACATGTTCTTCTGGGGTTACTTCTTTTGAAGTTTTAAAGATTTTCTTTGCATTTGATGGGAGTATTTCTTCTGGAAGTGAGTCGACACCTTCCCATTTATTATTCTTCATAAGTTCAATTGCTTTGTTTTTTACTCTATCTAAGTCTGCTCCATTCTTCTTTAATGTCCTGAGAAAGTAATCATCAAATTCAACAAGCATATCTTCTCCTTGTATGTCCTTTCCAACGTTTTTAAAGTAGGCTAAAGAGAATATTGGTTCACATCCTCCTGATGTATTAGCAATCATACTAGTGGTACCAGTTGGAGCTATAGTAGTTGTATTGTGGTTCCTCATTTCAAAACCGTTTTCGTAGTTCTCAGGATCCTTTCCTCCAGAGTATTTTTTGAACCATTCTTGGTTTTTTGATGGATTAGCCCATTTCGATTTTTCCCATTCAGGGAATTTTCCTCTTTTTTTAGATAATTCTTTAGATTTCTCGACGCTAAATTTAGTGATTAATCTTTGAATTTCTTCTGCTACTACAATACTTTCTTTAGAACCATATTGTATTCCTAATTGGATCAGCATTTGGGCAAAACCCATGAGTCCAAGACCGATCTTTCTTGTAGAGGCTGCCTTCTCTTCAATTTTTTCCAAAGGAAATTCGGACATAGTAATGACATTGTCTAAAAATCTCGTAGCGGTCTTCACTACATATTCAAATTTATTCATACGAAGCGTTTTATTCAGGTATTCTCTTATTGCTTTTCTCAACTCTTCATCCGACTCGGTATCATATTTTGTATCTTTCATCCACTTTTGGAAACGAACACCAGATTCATCTGACTTATCTTTCACTAGTAATGAAAGGTTAATATGCCCTAAATTACAAACACCGAAATTCTCTAAGGGTTGTTCCCCACAAGGGTTAGTAGATTGGATTTTGTGTTCAGGGTATTTATCCACGTCAAATGAATGAAGTTTATTAGCTCTGTCATACATAAATAAACCTGGTTCACCGTTACTCCAAGCACAATCAACCATTACTTTCCAAATAAATCTTGCTGGTAAAGTCATTTCTTCTCCAGGTTCTAGACTTATATTGAATTGACTAATTCCTTCAATTTCATCAGCAAAATCACGCCAGAAATTCTTTTCTCTACCTATGTCACTCCCTTCTTCTTTGGGATACCATTCTTCATCTTTGTTATAAAATTCGGCTGTTTGCTTTGTGACTTTATGGGGTTCATTAGTTCTTGGATTTATGAGGGTAAATTCTTCATTATTTTTTACAGCTTTCATAAAATCTTCGGTGACTCCTACTGAGATGTTGAAGTTTGAAAGAGTTCCTTCTTCTCTTTTAGCTACTATAAATCGGAGAATGTCTGGATGATCAACTTTCATCACGCCCATTTGGGCTCCTCTTCTCTTCCCTCCTTGTTTTATAGTTTCACACATTTTGTCATAAACTTTCATGAAACTTAAAGGGCCAGATGCGATTCCACCTGTAGATTTCACTCGATCTCCCTTAGGACGGATAAGATGGAAAGGATATCCGACTCCACCACCGCTTTGGAAGATTTTAGCAGCATTATGAACACTATCAAAAATACTATCAAGATCATCTTCAGGCTGAATGACAAAACAAGCACTTAATTGCTGTAATTCAGCGCCAGCGTTCATTAAGGTTGGAGAATTAGGCATAAATTCTAAATTAGTCATTAATTCATAGAATTCCTCTACAGATTCATCATAGTCATAATCATATTCTTTATCTGGCTTTGCCACATTTTTGGCTACTCTTCTAAACATCTCCTCAGGATTTTCTTTTGTTTCCCCGTTTACATCTTTAATTAGGTATCTAGCGGGTAAGATCCTTTCGTATGCGTTTTTGGTTAGCTTATCTTTTAAATTTTCGCCTTTAACTCGTTTTACCGGTAGTTTAAAGTTTTCTTCTTTTTCTGTTTGCTCCATTTTAACACCTTTGGGTTTAAGAATCTTTTAATGTTTTAACTTCTTTTTCAAAAGAATTAGCGTCTTCAAAGGATTTATAAACCGATGCAAATCTAATATAAGCGACTTTATCTAGAGACTTTAGTTCTTCCATTACTAATTCTCCGATCTTAGAACTTTGCACTTCGTTTTTCTTCATTTTCCGTAGTTTCACTTCTATTCTATCGACAATCCCTTCAATTTGCCTTTCGGAAATCTCTCGTTTTTCACAAGCCCGCTCTATACCCTTTTTCAATTTTCCTCTCTGGAATTTTTCCCTTTTACCGTCTTTTTTAGTAACTCTAACATCTAGTTTAACTCTTTCGTAGGTAGTAAATCTTTCATTGCAATTACTACATTCTCTTCTTCGTCTTATGGATCTAGTACTTATGACTCTAGTTTCCCGTTCGCTACACATCGGACATTTCATCAAAACAACCCATATATATAAACCTAAAAAAACAAATACGAACTACATCTAGTGGTACAGTCCTGAGTGCAGTAATAAAAATCTTTCCCCATAAATAATGAGGAAGAAATAAAATAGGCGAAATATTTATAAACCAAATGCTTTTGTAATGATCGGAGGGTCCGTAGCTCAGCTTGGTAAGAGCGCACGCCTGATAAGCGTGAGGCCACGGGTTCAAGTCCCGTCGGACCCATATTATCTAGTATACTTTTCTAGGCCAGTATTATTACAATAAAAATAAGGATAAGGAAAATTATCAATCTAAAAATAGAAGAAATAAAGTTTTTATTTAATTACTTTTTCAAGCTTATTAAGCATTTCATCAATTTCATCAAAAGTTACATACCCCATATTCCCGATCCTGAAGGTCTTTTCTTTGATATCGCCGTAACCAGCAGCTATCTCAATATCATACTCCCTTAGTTCTTCATAAACCTCTTTGCCTGTCATTCCTTCTGGCGCATTCACACAACTGATTGTGGGGCTTTCATAACCCTTCTCAGGAAACAAAGTTAATCCTAAAGACTTTACTCCTTCCCTTATCTTCTTACTTCGTTCTTTATAAAGCTTTAAACGTTCTTTCTTTCCCCCCTCTTCTTCAATAATGTCGAACATCTTATTAAGAGCCAGAACAATAGGAATTGGGGAAGTTGAAGGGGTTCCAGACTTTCTTTGATAATATGAATCATAATTAAGTAGATCTAAATACCATCCTCGATTATCAACTTTTTCAGCTTTGTTTAAAGCTCTTTCACTAGCTGTACAGATTGCCATTCCTGGTGGAACTCCAAAAGCTTTTTGAGTACTCGCAAAGACTATATCTATCCCCCACTCATCTGCTTTTATATTTGCACCGCCCATTGCACTAACGGCATCAACGAATAATAGCTTATCATGATCATTTACAACTTTAGCTAGTTCAGGTAGAGGGTTAAGCATTCCAGTACTAGTTTCATTATAAGTAATGGTTACTGCTTCTACATCACTATTTTTTTCTAATTTCTTATCAAGTAATTTAGGGGTAATAGGTTTTCCCATATCTTTACTAAGTTTTACTACATCTTTCCCATTTTTCTTAGCGACACTCGCGTATCTATCCCCAAATGCTCCATTAGAAGTAATTAAAATTTTGTCTTTAACACAACTCCTAATAGTTCCTTCCATAATCCCTGATCCTGTACTAGGATATATGAAGACTTTATCATCGGTTTCCAAGAAACTCTTTAATTTTTCTACAGTATCTTTGTGAAGATCTTTATACTCTTGGCTTCTATGGCTAAACATTTGTTTTCTTCTATCAACACTTTTGCCAAGTCTAAGACCTTTCATCGCCTCAAGAACTTCCGGCCTACACGCCACAGGACCGGCTGTAAAAAGTTTCATAAAATAAACACCGTAAAATAGTGACTATAAAAGGATATAAAACTTTTGGTATTTTTTCGCAAACAAATAAAGAATAAATTTTCACAGATCTATTTTAATCCGAAAAATGAAATCTAAAGATTTTAAAAGATGCCTATAAAGCAAAGTTGGAAAATATTAAATAGGAAAAATTGAGATAGCATTTTAAACCTAAGAATGAAAAAAATATGATAAATTTTTTAAATTAGTTATTTAATAAAGAAAGGTGTGATAATGAGTCTTTTTGGGACCTCTGGAATTAGAGGGAAAGTAGAGGAGAATATTACACCAGAGCTTGCACAAAAAATAGGAATAGCTATTGGAAATTATGTCAATGGTCTTGTGTGCGTAGGTAGAGATACCAGATCATCAGGGGAAATGCTTTCTAGGGCTTTAATTTCTGGTATTAACTCTGCTGGTGTTGATGTTATTGATTTAGGTATTGTTCCCACACCAATAATAGGTTTTAGTACCAGAAAATCTGAATCCGAGATAGGAATAATTATCACTGCTTCACATAATCCAGCTCAATATAACGGAATCAAAATTTGGAACTCTGATGGAAGTGCCTTAAACAGAAAACAAGAAAAAGAACTTGAAAAAATAATTGAGGATTATAATCTATCTAATTGGAAGAATATTGGCAATGTTTCGAAGAGAAATTATACTCGAGATTATATAGATTCAGTAGTTAAGGAAATCGATTTAAATAACAGTTATGATGTAGTTATTGATTCTGGAAATGCAACTGGATTTATAAGCTCTTATGTTCATCGTGAATTAGGTAACCATGTTCTAACTTTGAACTCTGATCCTGCTAAGGAGTTCTCTCGTGGTCTCGAACCTAATGAAAATAATTTGACTGAGTTATCTAATGTGGTTAAGGAGACAGATGCAGATATAGGAATAGCTCACGATGGAGATTCTGATAGGATTGGGATAATAGATTCGGATGGTGAATTTGTTCAATATGATGTTTTATTAGCTCTTATCTCAAATTACGTTTCGAATAAGGAAGTTGTAAGTACCGTTGATGCTTCAATGATATTAGATCAGTATTTAGATGTTCCAATCTTTCGAACTAAGGTGGGAGATGTAGCCGTAGCTCAGTCTATTAAGGAAAGAACTGCAGATTTTGGCGGAGAACCATCTGGGACTTGGATTTTTCCAGAGTGGCAATTGACTCCTGATGGAATATATGCGGGTGCAAAAGTCGTTGAGATGATCGATAGGCTATCAGATCTATCCGTTTTGAAAGAAAAAGTTCCAAAATTTTTTACAGTTAGAAAAAAAATAGAATGTCCTAATGAGAAGAAAGTAAAGGTCCAGAAAGAAATTGAGAGCTTAGTTCTTGAAAGGTTTAATTTTGATGATTTAGTGACGGTTGATGGTGTTAGGGTAGAGTCTGAAGATTTTTGGGTTCTTTTCAGGCCCTCAGGTACAGAACCTTATTTTAGAATTACATTGGAATCTGAGAGTAAGGATAAGGTTGATGAGATAAGAAGAAAGTCGGAAGAAGTAGTTAAAAAATCATTAGAGAGTATTAGGTAGATAAATTAATAGTTACTCTGGCAATGTTTGTTGAGTGTCTTATTACGCTTCTTATTCCATCAAGAATTGATGTGTAAAGTACTAGATTTTTTCCTTCTTTTTCCTTATATAGGGTTTTAAGGATATTATCAGACTTTTTCTTAATCTTTGAATATCTATTTAAGATTTTATTAGCTTTTCTATTATCTTTTTTAAAGTATGCGTCTGTACATTCTTTATATATCTCAATAGATTGTTCGGCATACTCTAAAAGTTCTGAAGGAGGATCATCCTCTAATTTCGGAATCAAACTACTAATCTCTACAGCGTAGTCAGCAATCCTTTCATAATTTTTTGAAATTAATATGTAATTAACTGAATTAGTTTTTTCTTCTATTCCTAATAAATTAAGAATTGAATAATTCGTTAATGCTTCATTTATTTCTCTTCGTATATAAAAATGTAGTTTATCAACTTCATCATCTCTGGATTGTATGTCTAAGGTTGAGAAATTACCTTTTAGTCCTTCTATGCTATCACTATACATGGAAATAGTTATTACTGAAAGTCTTCTCAGCATATTGTTGAGTTCCATTGATCCGGATTCAACTAGGGTTTGAAATACCATTTTCTTTGAGGTTTCCTCAAAAGTTTCTACACCTATTAGGTTTTGAACTGTTTCTTTCAAATCTTTCCGAAATTCTGGGGTTAGTCTATTTTCAGTATAAATTTCAATCTCATCATAACCTTCTAAGTACTTAGTTATGAACTTCCTAATAATTAAGCTAAGATCTTCAGTGACTTTTATTTTAGTTTTTTTTGAAGATTTTTTTTCTTTAGGTGAGATTAGAATTGAATTATCTTTTTTTACGGAAACAGAGACCTGATCCCCCTTATTAATAGAGTTTTCTTCTACCCATTCTTTTGGAAGTGAGACAGTATAAGTTCCTCCTCCTGTTATCTGTACCTTCCTGTAACCCATAATGCCCACCTAGAAAAGTCAATTAAATTTAAAATCAATAAAATTAAAATATAAAGTACTATAATCATTAAAACCTAAGAATTACCTACCTTCAATCTCTATGCTTTTCCCTAAAGCTAATTCTGCTGCTTTTACCACGGTACCTCCAGATCCAACAGCTAACCTAACATCCTCCTCAGGAACAGTTACGACTAGCTTATCATCCTCTTCTTCTTCAATATCTAATACATCGGTCTTAAGCATCCTTTCGAGTCTTTCTTTAACTTCTTCCTCTACCAATGCAAACCCTCCAATGAGAATTTCAACGCGCCTTTAAATATTTTTTTATTCCTGCGGAATGCCCCATACCAACTACAGCAACAACCGTAGGCTTTTTAAAATTATCTACATCATGAAGAATTTCGAGAATTTGCTTTCCCATAAAATTATCACGCTCAAAAACGAGTTTTCTAAATAAAAACGGATAGCTATTCTTAAAAACGGACATTAGTTTCTCAACATTGAAAGTTTCATTTTCGATTTCGCCAATACTTTCATTAGAAAGAAAAATTCCTAGACCTTCCTTCAAAAGCATAAATTTCTCATTGACCGGTGCATTGGATATATGGCTCATTGTAATCCTAAAATCTTGATCAATTAGTGCTATCTCCGCACCTATCTCCTTCGCAGCTTTGATTGCGGACAACATATCCCCGCCAGGAGCCATTCCAAACTGCTTTCCCAGCTTCTCCTGAACCTTAGATAACATGAAAGACCAAGGATTCATTACGTTATTTTTAGTTACCCCATTTTCTTTTTTTTTACCACCATATTCCTCGTGAAGCAATGAGATATATCTCTCCCTATCTAGCTCAACGGCAACAACGGATGGTTTCTGTTTCAATATTGTTTTTCTAGCCCTTTCAGCACTTTCTTTAAAGACATGTCCGGTTCCAACTATCTTCACTAAATCACTAATCATTTTTACCCTCATCCATTGTGATCTCGATCCTTTGCAGGTCCTTGGGAATTATTACCTCAAGTCCTGAAATGCACTTATTTTGATCAATATCAAATTTTTCATGGATAGATTCTTTGTATTCTTCATGCTTATACCTTGGGCTCCTATGGACCATGGCTAAAGTTTTAGCATCGGCTTTTCTAGCTAAATTTATTGCTTCTTCTGCAATAGTATGGTAAGAATCTTCTCTTTCATCTTCTTCTAGAAAGGTACATTCATGTATTAATAAATCAGCATTCTCTGATTTTTTAACTGTATTCGAAGTTGGTTTGGTGTCTCCAGAATAGACAATTTTCCTTCCAATTCTTTTTTCCCCAATCACTTCATCCGGTTCTATTTTTCGTCCGTTAACAATTACTGTTTCTCCATTTTCAAGCTCTCTAAATTTTGGACCGGGCTCTAATCCAAGACTTTTAGCTTTTTCAACATTAAATTTTCCTCTTTTATCCTTTTCTTTAAAAACATAACCTAAGGAGGGTATACCGTGCTTTGTTTTGAAAGTGGAAATAAAGTAATCATTAAATTCTATTTTCTCTTTACCGGTGATTTCATGAACATATATCGGGAATTCCAAACCAAGGAATCCGGATGTTAGTAGATTTTTAATGAAATTTTCAGTCATTTTTGGTCCATAGATGTCTAGTTTTTTTTCTCTATCTAGAAGAGACATAGATTGGATTAACGGTAAAAGTCCTATGTAGTGATCCCCGTGGAAATGAGATATGAATATGTTCTCTATGCTCATTGGACTAACATTTGTCATTTGCATTTGTCTTTGTGTTCCTTCACCACAATCAAGTAGTATAGATTCTCCATTATACTTTATAGCGGTTGAAGAAACATTTCTCTCTTTTGTTGGCATTATTCCGCCGGTCCCAAGAAAGAACACTTCTAGCATTGTTAATCACATAAGTTATATTCCTAGTGTTATAAATCATTTTTATTTTTGAAAGGTTAATAATTACCGAAAGTTATATTAAGGCGATCTTAATATAGTTCATGTAAAACATTGGAGGTACAAAAAATGGCAGGAGAAGATAATACTGTATACATTGGAAACAAGCAGGTTATGAACTATGTAACAGCTGTTATGACTCAATTCAACGAAGGCAAAACCGATGAAGTAGATTTAATGGCACGGGGTAGAGCTATAAGTAGAGCAGTTGATGTAGCGGAGATAACCAGGAACAGATTTCTACCTAACATAGAAGTAAACAGTATTGACATAGGAACTGAGGAAATAGAGACAGAAGAGGAAGGAGACATGACAAATGTCTCTACAATAAGTATCAAACTCGCAAGATAAGGGGTCTTGTATAGATTCAGATTATTCAATCTTATTTTCCTTTCTATTAATCTTTCTGATCTATTTCAATTCAAAATAATAGGGTTGATTCTGTGGTTAAATTTGGGGTTACTATAAAGTTAAATGTTAAAGAGAAGGCCTCTATGAATTCTATGAAGAATTTAGATGATCTTGAGTATGTAAAAGAAAAGGTTATACCGCAATATGAGGAACTTACTACTTGGTTTGCCCAAAAACACGTGAAAGAACTCTTATCTGGGGATATAATGGAATCAAAGAGCTTAGAGCATGATTTCGAAGTTAAAACTGAAGAAGATATAGCAAATTCTCAGATCGAAGAAATAGAAAAAGAGGCCGGTATAAAAACTAAAGAAAGAATAAAAGAGGAACTAGATGGGGTTGATGATGTAATTGTAAATATTAGAAAAATAGAGGAGGGATGAAAACGTGAAAACTTCTAAGGATTTAACTAGTTACATAGAGAACAATGAAATAGAGGCTGAACTTCTAGACCTAGAGAGCTCTGTTCGAACAGTAGAGGAAGCAGCAAATGCCTTAGGTATAGACGAGGACCAGATAATTAAAAGCCTCTTATTCAAAACAGACAAAGATCCTATGCTGATAATAATTTCGGGTAAGTATAAAGTCTCTAGAAATAAGATTAAGAAAGAATTAAATACTCAAAGCTGCGAACTAGCTTCACCAAGCCTGGTAAAAGATATGACTGATTATCCTGTTGGTTCCGTTCCACCAATAGGATTGGATCTCCCAAAACTCGTTGATAATGGAGTAGTCCAAAAAGAATATGTATATGGAGGCGGAGGATCTGAACACCATTTATTAAAAATACCGCCTTCTGAGGTCCTAATTGGGAATAAAACGTTAATAGCAGATATAAAAAAATAATATCATTCTATATTATTGATAGTTTTTACATAAATATCTTCGACGACATCTCTCTCAAATGCGATATCGGTTTCTCCTACTCTGATTACATACGTAGGATTTTTTTGATGAACCTTTATTTCAGTTCCTGGCCCAACATCATATGATAATAACTTATGGATCCTTGAGTGGCTCTCAGTTTGAATATAAGCAACCTTAACTGTTTCTCCAATGTTTGCCTTGGTTAGAGGAATAACAGTAGGTGAAATAGTTTTCTTTTCTGTTTCACAGCAACTTCCACCGGGTATCGGTAGCCCGTGTGGACATTCTTCCGGGTGACCTAGGAGGGTGCATATCCTACTAGTTACCTCTTTTGAAAGTAAGTGCTCAAATTCGCATGCAGGTTTTTCAACTTCTTCTTTTCCCATATCAAGAACATCTACCATTAATCTCTCTGCTAGTCTATGTCTTCTAACAATGTTTCTAGCTTTTTCATGTCCTTTATTTGAGAGGATTAATTTACCATCTTTAATCTCAACTAGTTCTCTACTCTTTAATTCTTCCAAAATTTCGTCTTTAATGTTTTCATAACTATTCTTCAAATGTAGATTATCTTTCTTTGCCATTTCTTTACTATACTCTTCTTTAAATTTTTCACTGTTCTTCACTCCTTTCTCTTCTAAAGTCCAAATGATCTCTAAAGCCTCATCGATCTCATTTTGATTAATATTTTGATTCATTTAATCACCTTCGGAATTCGGTAAAAACTCATATCCACAATTAGGACACTTAATCATGTTGCAATTACCAGCGATGGGACATCCATTACAAGATGAAGTCTCGCCTTGTTTGAATTTATTACCACAAAGAGGGCATTGGTTAATTATAATACACCTCCAAATATATTAAGGGCGTGATGTAATATTCCCGCTACAAGGAATGCATATGGAATTATGAAAGTTAATATTGCTAAAGCGGTTATTAATCCTCTTTCCTTAATTATAACCAAAAAATTAGCTACACATGGAACAAAAAGAGTTATTCCAACCGTTGCAACAAGAATTTGATGATTGGTTAATCCTGCACGTGCCATATTAAGTAGACCAGCTGCACCGAAATCTCTTCTAATAAATCCAAATACGAAAACAACTGCGGCGTCAGTTGGTAGCCCCATCCAATTGTGTATAACTGGTCTTATACTTTGGACTAGGGCTTCTAAAAACCCAGTTATCTTTGCAATGCTAACAATGAAGGTTCCAAACATAAAGAAAGGAACAACTTCCTTAAAAAACCATTTAACTTTGTAGTAAGTTTTTCTTAATACATTCTTTAATTTAGGCATTCTTATTGGAGGTAATTCCATTATAAAGTCACCCCTTCCCCCTGGAATTAATTTAGATGAAAGCCAAGCTACTAAAATCAGTTGAGAAAGGACTACAAGAATCCAAGCGTAAAAATATTGTGCTGGCACTAGTGACATTACTGCAAAGATAATTCCTAATTGTGCTGAACAAGGTATTCCTAAAGCTAACATCAAAGTTGCAATAATTCTTTCTTTTTTGGTATCAAGGGTCCTCGTTGTAACGGTCGCCATAGAGTCACATCCAAGTCCTAGAATCATTGGAAGTACTGCTTTTCCGTTTAAGCCGATTTTTCTGAATAATTTATCAGTCATAGAAGCTAATCTTGGTATATATCCACAATCTTCTAGGAAGGAGAAGGCTAGAAAGAAAGTAGTAATAATAGGCAAAATTAGGGCTATTGACCATGCAAGACCTACGGTAAGAACCCCAAATTCTCCCACTAGTATTTCAGAAATAAAATTATCCCCTAAAGAGCTGTAAAATATATTTCTCAGAAGAGGATTAATATATTCTCCAAATACAACTCCCTCAAGAAAATCTACGATGATTTGAGCCCCTATATTACCAACAAATTGATAAAATATATACATGACCCCTATAAAGATAGGGATCCCGGTTATTGGTCGAAGGGTAAGCTCACTTATTTTTTCCTTAATAGGGGTCTTCTCATTTTTTTCCTTAACGACATTCCTATTATAGATTTCTTGAGCTTTTTCTCTTATAGCCATAGTAATAACATAACTAAGATCTCTACTAAACTTCTTTTTTAGCTCATTCAAGATTTTTTCTGCATTTTCAAGATCATCTTTTCCATATTTGGTTTCTATAAAGTCCTTCATTTCTCTTGGAGCCATTAAGAAAAGTAATGATGTACCTCTATTATCAAATATTCTTCTTAATTTGTCAAGGGACTTTTCTATTTCGTTAGGATAATCGGGTTTAACATTAGGTATCTTTGCTTCATCTAAAGTTCCTTTTAGGTTTTTTATTCCTTTTCCTTCTGGAGCAACTGTTTCACATACTGGTACTCCGAGTTCTTTCGAAAGATTTTTGGAGTCAATTTGTATTCTCTTTGTTCTGGCCTCATCTATCATGTTAAGGTTTAGAATAGTAGGAATCTCAAGTTCAGATAATTGAAGAAACATCATTAGTGAACGTTTTAGATTCTTTGCATCTGCAACTTGAATAATTTTACTTGGATTAGACCCTAATAGGATGTTTCTGGCAACTTTTTGATCCTCGGACATTGGAGTTAGGGAATCTGCTCCAGGTGTATCTACTATAGCTCTTTTTTTCCCGTTTATATCTCCCTTTCCTATGCTTAAGTCTACTGTTGTTCCAGGATAGTTTGATACCTCTCTGTATTTACCTGTTAGATGTGAAAATACTACAGACTTCCCCACATTTGGGTTTCCGACTAGTGCTATCAATTCTTCTTTATCTTGAATTCCAATCATTTCTTTTTCAAGTTCTGCGTTTTCCATTTTATCACGTTGGGTTTCTCTATTTCCTATTAGGTTTCCCTAATTTTTTTATTAGTTTTGCTTAAATATTGGGATTTTTGTATAAGAAAGTAGAGTTATTCTTTTTTTTCGCATTTATGTTCACCGGTATCGCAGTAGTCTTCGAAGTGCTTCAACCATTTTGGGAATCTTGGATGTTCGTTAACAAATTCGATTAGTTTTCGGATTTGTTCAACAGTTTCTTGATGTAACTCGTGCTCCATAACACAGGCATCTTCGTTAGCAATTTCATCAGGCACATTTAAAATTTTAAGAAAGTCTTTAATGGTTTCATGTCTATATTTTATACTGTTGGCTTTACTTTTACCCTTTTTAGTTAATTTGACTCCCTTATACTTTCGGTAATCAACTAGATTTTTGTTATTTAGTTTTTCTAGCATTTCTACTACGCTAGGGGACTTAATTCCTAATTTATTGGCTATATTTTTAGTTTTAACCGTTTCCTTCTCTTTTTTAAGATTTAAAATTGTTTCTAGGTAGTCTTCTTCTCTTCTGGATATCATCAATAATTCTTAGGTTAACCTAATTTATAAAGTTTATGGTAAAGAATTAAAAAAACAGAAATTATTAAAAAGGAAAAAGGATACAAATATTAAATTAAAAATTAGAGAAAAGCACTTTCGAGTGCCTCTGCACAATTACAATCATCTGAATTCTTTATTTCAACTAAAGAGTCATAAAGGATCTCTTTAGATTCTTCTAAATTCTTCTGCGCTACTTTTTCAACTTCTGTAGCTGTAACGGATTCATCAGCCCAAATATCGTAATCAGTAACGGAAGCCAAATTTACATAACACATACCCTTCTCTCTAGCTAAAGTAATTTCGGGTACAAGTGTCATGCTTATAATATCAGCGTCATAAACTTCCTTCCAGATCTTCGATTCCGCTTTCGTGGAAAATCTAGGCCCTTCAATAACAACAACAGTCCCTCCAAAAAAACCATCCGAATGATCCTTTAGAACTTCTCTTAATTCTGGACAAAAGGGTTCCTCCCCTATTTGAATATGAGCTACCTGTGGACCATCAAAGAAAGAATATTTTCTCTTCTTAGTTTCATCTATAAATTGATCCGGAAGTACAAAGTTTCCTGGAGCTATATCTTCATCTAAACTACCAACAGCAGAAATAGTTACTAATTTTTCAACCCCAACTTCATTTAGAGCATGAATGTTTGCTCTATAATTAACCTCATGCGGTGGAATTTTATGTTCTGAACCATGCCGCGGTAAAAAAGCTACTTCAATTCCATTAATCTCTCCAAGAGTAACAGAATCTGAAGGCAATCCATAAGGAGTGTCAATGTTCTTTTTTTCAACAATTTCAAAGATTTCAGGATCGTATATTCCTGAACCGCCTATTATACCGACTTCAACCATAGTCATCACAAAAATTTATAGTAAAATATATTTAAAATCTTTTTGATTGAAAAAAGGGAATTAATTGTTCTATAAAAGGAATGGTGCGGTGACCGGGATTTGAACCCGGGTCATTGGCTTGGAAGGCCAAGGTCATAGGCCAGCCTGGACCATCACCGCTTTGACGATTCCAGGTTTGAATAACCTGCCTCAAATATAAACCTTTTGGATGAATGGTGAATCTCATAATGATGGTTCAAGAATATATTCGATGTAGAGTTCCTCAAACATTTTTTAAGTAGTTTTATTTTTTTTTTAAAATCCTATTGGGGCAATTAGAGCGGCTACTATTCCCGTAAGGAATATCCCATCGAATGTTCCTGCTCCTCCAATGGAAATTACTGGAGCTCCTAATTTCTTTGATTCGGATAGGTTTAGGATGTCAGCCCCAATTAATACTCCTAATACTCCGGATGAATAGGCTAATTGAGGGGCTGCGTTAGGGGCAAGGATAATTGAAATTAAGACTGCTAGTATTGGTGGTAGGAAGGTGGGCATTGTTATTCCAACTCCTTTTACTGGGGTAGCTATTTTATAGCTAATTAACGATATTATAGAGGTTGATATCAATACCATTGGCAGTATGTTGGTGTTACTTACTATGATGTAAAATGAAGCCATTATTGGTACTATTGCTCCGCCAACATTTATAGCTATAGTTGTTTTCTTTATTCTATTTTCTATAGTTGGAATTGGATATTTTATACCCATAAAGTTTATATTCTTAGTTTCGAATGAAGATCTTTCTGTTTTTTCTTCATACAATGGTATGTTAATGGCACTTCCAATTAATGAAAAAAGGAACAGAAAGAAAGCTTGCATTGCAGAGAATCCTATTTTTTCAAAACCTGTGGTTATAGCGCTTACGAAGATCATTGCTACAAAGAATAAGAGGCCTAATATAATTATTATTATAAAGAATGGAAATGATAGGGGTAAATAAAGAAGTTTTTTAAAATTCATTTAATCACTAATTTAAAGCCCGGTTTCTTCAGTTTCTGATTTCTTTGATGGTATTTCGTCTGGGTTTACTACTATTAGTTCTTCGACAGAGCTCACAGCCCTAAATGGTATCAAAACAAATCCTTTTTCGTCTGTTAACATATCTTCTGTGTCGAGATCTTTCCTTGGCTCCATAACAAGTGAAAGTATTTCTCCTGTGTCCTCCTTAATTGATAAATCGTAGAGGTATCCTAATTTCATCCCTGTTTCGGATACTATTTCTTTGTCTCTTAGATTTGAAGCAAGTATTCTCGGCATAGATCCACCTTATAATAAAAGGAATTAAAGGTATTAAAGTATTATCTAAATTCGGCTCCTTGTTCCGCTCCAAATTCATCTGACATGTTTCTTTTCTTGAATTTTTCAGAGAACTTTTCGTAATTTCGGTTTACTTCTTCATCTACTGAAGGCCCTACTTCATCCATTGCCTTATCAAAGTGTTTCATTGTAACTTTTTGGGATTCTTCTGGACTTTCTCTAATTGAACTCATTGCTGCTTCTCTGACAAGGTATTCTAAGTCTGCTCCTACGAATCCTTTTGTGTCTTTAGCTATTTTTTCTAGATCTACGTCTTCTGTTATTGGAACATCTCTGGTGTGAACTTTTAGGATTTCTAATCTGGCCTCTTCATCTGGTGCGGGTACGAGCATTGCTCTGTCAAATCTTCCAGGCCTGACTAATGCTGGATCGATTATATCTGGTCTATTAGTTCCTCCGATTACTATGACGTTTTCCATTTCTTCCATGCCATCCATTTCAGTAAGTAATTGATTTACAATCCGATCAGTTACGTTTGAATCCCCGCCTCTACTTCCTCTTCCTGGTGCTATTGAATCAAGTTCATCTAAAAATATTATTGTTGGAGCTGCCTGTCTTGCTTTTCTGAAAACTTCTCTTATTGCTTTTTCACTTTCTCCTACCCATTTTGATAAGACTTCTGGCCCTTTTATGGATATAAAGTTGGCATCTGATTCGTTTGCTACTGCTTTTGCCATGAGGGTTTTTCCAGTTCCAGGTGGACCGTAGAGGAGTATCCCCTTTGGAGTTTCAATTCCAAATTCTTGAAATTTCTCGGGAATCTCTAGTGGCCACTGGATTGCTTCTTTAAACCTTTCTTTGACTTCTTTTAATCCTCCGACATCTCCCCATGTTACGTTTGGTATTTCTAATGCTACTTCTCTAAGTGCAGATGGTTCAATTGATTTGTAGGCCTTCATGAAATCGTCTTTGGTTACCATTAGATCTTTAAGAATATTTGATGGAATTTCCTCTTCTGAGAGATTTATTTCTGGGATTATCCTTCTTAAGGCATTCATTGCAGCTTCTTTAGCTAAGGTGTTTATATCGGCTCCGACAAAACCGTATGTTGTATCTGCTAACTCATCTAAATCAACATGCTCGGCCATTGGCATTCCTCTAGTATGTATCTGTAATATTTCTCTTCTAGCATCTCGATCAGGGATTCCTAGTTCGATCTCCCTATCAAATCTTCCTCCTCTCCTTAGAGCAGGGTCCACTGAGTCAACTCTATTAGTAGCCGCTATAACCATAACCTTACCTCTTGTTTCCAGACCATCCATTAAGGATAATAACTGACTTACCACTCTTTTTTCAACCTCTCCAGTCGCTTCATCTCTCTTAGGAGCAATGGCATCTATTTCGTCAATAAAGATAATAGCCGGAGAATTCTCTTCAGCTTCTTCAAAAATATTTCTAAGCTTCTCTTCACTTTGACCATAATATTTACTCATTATTTCTGGCCCATTCAAAGTTTTAAAGTAAGCATTTGATTCGTTTGCGACTGCTTTTGCCATGAGGGTTTTTCCGGTTCCTGGAGGTCCTTGTAGTAGAACTCCTTTTGGAGGTTCAATTCCGACCCTATCGAATAGTTCCGTTTCTCTAACCTTGTCAATTTCTTCGTCAAGCCCTCCTATATCCTCATAGGAGACTTCAGGTATTTTCTCTTTTTCCACACTAGATACTGATTTGCTTGTAATCTCAATCTGAGTTGACTTTGATATTCGGACTACTCCCGTAGGGTTTGTTGAAGTAACTACAAACTTTAATTCTCCGAGAGCGAATGGCACTGATACATTCATCTGGTCAAAAATATCTTTAAACATTTCTTCAAATGGGCTTCTAGGTTGATCAGATCTGCTACTCTTTCCACTACTCTCTGAGCCTCCACTGAGCGTGAAGAAGTCTCCTCTAGACATTGCTCTTCCCATGAGTTTTCTTTTAACTAGCTCTGATGAGAGTCTAATATTAACTTTTTTTTCTGCTGGTGCGATTTTTATTTTTTTTGCTTCTTGAGCATCAGCTTTTTTTACATTGACATTTTCTCCAATGGAAGCTCCACTGTTCTTTCTGATATATTGGTCCATTCTAATTATTTCTAGGCCTTTGTCGTTTGGGTGAGGATTGGCTACGACTGCTCCTGTTTTTTTATTTCCTTCGATTTCTACTACATCCATCTCGCTTACCCCGATCTTTTTTTGTGCTTCTCTGTCCATTCGGACAATGCCCTTTCCGACATCGCCTTGTAGAGCCTCTGCTACTTTAAGTGATAATCCGTTATCTTTATCGTTATTATTTTCATTGAACATCTCATTCACCTCTCAAGTCGGATAATGCTTTTTTGTTTTTAAGCCTTTTGTTTTAAAGTAAATACATATTTCACTTGAACCTAAAATACTTAGGACCTAGACTTTAATTAAATAATCCATTTTCTTATTTTATTCTAATTAATTTTTAAGTTTTTAACAAGTAAAGCTTAATTAATCAAAAAATAGTAAAGGTTCTCAATAATGGGTGAGAAAACGATAAAATGAATAAATATGTTTATTAATAAATATGGCTGTACAACTATTTTTTTGCAACTACAGTAATCTCTACCTTAACATCTTTAGGCAATTGCAAGACCTCCACAAAGGTCCTTGCCGGAGGATCTCCATTAAAAACACCATAAACAACATTCAAATCACACCAAACTCATTCAGGTCACCCATAAAAACTTCAGACTTCATAACATCTTCAAGATTATAACCAAATTCTCTAAGAATAGATCTAACGTTCTTCAAAACCGGTTTAGGTTATTCTCTAATACTTCCTGATAATATGTCTCCACTATTTGGATCAATAGGGATTTAGCCCGAAACATAAACTGTATTTTCAAACTCAGTAACCTGTGAATATGGACCTATTGCTTCAGGGGCTTGGTCTGTTCTTACGGTCTCTTTACTCATAATTTCCCACCATACTTAACTACTCAATTTTTTAAATGTTAAATCCTTTTCTCCAATTCATTAGTAGCTTCTTCAATAAGGTTAGGTTTTCTGGGGGGGTCTGTGATCAATTCAACTCTCTTGGTTAGGGTGAATATTTGGAATCGTTCTGTTATGGTTAAAAGAAATCATGTTATTTTTTCTTTTCACTTATAGTAATTTGAATATATCTTATTTATCTTCACAAAGATCAGAAATTGTTGTGTGTAGAATTTTTAAAGTAAATGATTTTCATATATTAGAAAAGTTTAAGATAAGAAGATATAAGAAGAATTTTGGAATTTATAAATTAGCAATTCTCTTGGCTAAATCTTTGAGAACCTTATCTCTTTCACCTTGGAAGAATTTTATAGAGCCAGCGTATTCATGTCCTCCTCCATTGATTCCAGTTTCCGGTTTGTCCTCCCTTATCTCTGTTATTATTTTGTTCAAATCGAATCCTAATTCTGACATTTCCTCAGAAGCTCTAACAACGCAGAAATCAGGGCCGTAAGAAAGTGTAACAGTAGAATTTTCTTCTAATTCATCGTGTACCATTCCGCATATTTTTCCAGGGGCTGGATATTCAAATTTAGGAGCATAACTTTCAACATCAAGCGTATTAAATTTAATTCCATTTGAAAAGGTTTTTTCTTTAACGTGGGGTAATATGGCTCTCTTAGTTCTTTTCTTTTCTTCATCTAATTCTTCCCAAGATATATTAACAAGTTTTCTATGTCTATTCAATGTTCCTAACATAAGAATATCTTCTATTATCCCTTTACCATCATTGAATTTCCAATGATAAGATTCATAGTCAACAACTTCGGCGATTTTATCCAATTCATCCTCTTCTAATCCTTTATCAACTGCATGCTTAATATAACCCTCATATTTACTATGATCACCTTTCCCAGCTATTGCTGGCATATGCTTTATCTGATCTTTAATCTCTGGATTTATCAAACAAGCTACTTCTGTTGATAACATCCCTGCCGTTAAGTTACTGTCTCCACCTTTCAAGTAAGGATTTACATGAGCTTTTAAATACTCATCAACTGGTGCCTCACCTTCAACAACATGAGGGTCGTGGTGGTCAATTACTACAACATCTAGTCCATATACTTCTACAAGCCTCTTAAGCGCTGGTATATCCTCTTCTGTAGATCCATTATCTACAACAACGATCAAAGGCATTTTCTCTTCAAACTTCATTTTATCTTCTCTGGCAAAGATCAGATCTTTAAGAACATCTGTTAATTCATAGTAAGGGGCTTTGCTAGGTCTTCTTTTAATGTAGTGCCATCTTGCATCTGGATCTGGTGAAGTTTCCTTTAAGATTGGGAGAATTGCTTTTTCAATCGCTAGTCCAGAAACATATCCGTCTGCATCGGCATGATGTCTTATAAGGATAGGTCTTCCAGCATGAATAGCTTTTTTAATCTCTTTGGCAACATTCTTCATTCTATTTTCCAGCTTTTCTAGTACTGAGTGATCAGCCAAGAAATTAACTTCTTCTATTTCTGTTCTTTTTTCCAATTCTTCGTTCATTCTTTCTCTGAATTCTGTTGATTTATTTCCACGTAGTTTTTCCATGCTTGCTGTTTCTATCTGTGGATTTCCTTGGTGTAGTGAAACTTCGCCTTTGACTTCTATAACATCTCCTGCTGATATGTGTGGGTGTGCTCTGCTTCCTGGAGAGTCCATAGAAGCTGCCCAAGTCCATCCTGTTCCGTCGGTAAGAGTAAATATAGTTGGTCCACCAGTAGTTTTCACCCCAATTACTTCTCCTCTTACTTTAAATAGTTCTCCAGCATTTTCGGATGTTATTTCTTTTACTAATGAGAGATTTATTTCTTTTGATTTTTCTTTGGTTTCATAATTATTCATGCCAACTTCTGTCATATCGACTTCATTCTTGTTTTTATCTATCTTGATAATCTCTCCAACTAGCTTTTCACCGACTTTTTTATTACCATTTAAATTATCATTTCTAATTAATGCTTGAATATTGCCATTTATATCGACAAAAACTCCAAAATCAACTTTTCTCGAAACATTAACCTCATAATATTCACTTTTTTCTAAATCATTTAAGCTAATAGTTCCATCCGCTTTTAATACAGGTTTATTATCTTTTGACATCATATCACGTCTAAATTAATTAAAAATCTAAAATCAAATTACTATAATTAATCTCCAATAACAATATATCTCCAAAAATAAAAGAGGTGAAACCAATAGAAGGAATAAATTGATAATCAGAAACGAGGAAATTTTTACGTAAAAGGAGTTATATTAAATTATGTTTTCTTAAAAGCAAAAGATCATCTTTATCAATCTTTCCTCCGGACTTATACTTTCTTAAGACTCTCCTTGCCTTAGTTTTTTCAGGGTTCTTGTTCTTAATTTCTTCGGCCATCTGTTCGGCATTCAGTTCTTGCTTCTTGTCTTTTAACTCTTCTATCTGGTCCTTTAAATCGTCGGTTTTCTTTCTTTTAGATTTTATTTTTTCCACTGCTTCAATATGTTTTTTATGCATTTCATCTGCTTCTTTCGAGGTATCATCTCTTTTTTCAAAGTTCTCTAACATCTTACTATGATACTCATCACTTTCTTTTGCAATTTTCTGAATTTTCTCATGGATCTCATCTCTTTCTTCTTTTAGTTCTTCTATCTTGTCATATTTATCTAGCATTTCTCCATGAAGTTTTTCTGCCTTGTTTAAAAGCTCAAGTTCTCTTGAAAACTCCTCAATCTTGTCTGTTACCTTATCTTCTGCATCTTTACCCATTGGATCTGTTTGAAGTTTCCACTCCAATTCATCGATTTTTGATTCAACTTCTACTTTAGATAGCCCCATTGTCTTTTTTTCGTTGACGGAATCTCTTTTTTCCTTTATTTCGTTTGCTTTGTTATATAATTCGCTTATTTCATCATTTAGTTCTTCTCTTTTTTCTTTTAAATTTTTGATCTTCTTGTTTTTTTGGTCTCTCTTTTTCTTGAACTCTTTGGCTCTTTCCGAATATTCCTTGGTTTCTTCATTTAGATTGTTTCTCTCCTCTTTGAACTTTTCCGCTTTTTTTTGTGCTTCTTCTATCTCTGAATAGAGATTATTCTTTTCTTTTTCTAAACTTTTTATCTTATCCTTTATTCCTTCCAAATCATCATTGATCTGAGAATTTTTCTTCTTCGATTTCACTGTTTTCTACCTCCAAAGGCTTTTTCTTTACTTTATCTCCTATTAATGCACTATTGCCTTTCGGATCTGAAACTTTTACTTCAACTGAGTTTTTACCAGACTTAACCTTTTTTAATTCTTTTAAAAGACCATTTGCAGCTTCTTGGTCTGATTCTTTATCCCAATCGCTCTTAAGAACAGTCTCAAAACGGTTTAAAAGGCCTTCAATGTTAGTAAAAAATGCATTGGCACCTGACCCGGGTTCTAATTTCATACCTAGTTCTTCAATCTCCACAGTACCAGTGCTCCCTCTTACTAACTTAGTTTTTAAATCTTTTTTGTTTTCTATATTAACAATATATCTAGCAGGAGGTTTATCTTCTAAAATATTGACTTCAGAATTGTTAAATCCACAATTACTACAATTAGCAGTAATTATCAATATTTCCCCGAAATGGGTCAATTCATGCCTCTTTTTGTTTTTAACTAAGCTATCTTCTCCACAAACTGGACAACTACTCATCTTCAACCCTGTACTCTTTGGATCTGATATTCAGAAGGTGTAATAAGAAGTCGATCATCCGATTCACCAAGTAAAGCCACTTCACCGTCCATACTACCAGTAAGACCTTTTATCTGATCAACGAATTCCTTAAGATCGCTTTCTTTCTTCTTAAAGTACTTAATATTAATGATGACTATATTTCCGTCAGAAATCTCTTTAGAAACTGTCTCAACCTTAGGAACTTTTTCCGCTCCAAAAGTCTTAATATAATTCTTCTTTGGACGCATCAACTGTTTTTCTAACTCCTCATCTTCGTATTCAATTGTTTCTACTTCATCCAAAGTTTCTTTACTCTCTTTATCCCCATCTCCTCTCAAGGAATCTAATATACCCATAGTATTTCCTCACAATTTTCATTCCTTTCTTAGGTAAACAACTTATTCGAGGTTCCATATTACATCAAATTAAATCAGACAAATGATCCCGAACAAATCCAATCTATAAAAACCCATCTTCCAATTAAAAACCCATGCTATCCAAGTAACAGTAATGGGGAAAAGAAAGTTTATAAATATTCCGATTCCAGAACACCATTCAAGGAAATTCAGAGCCCCTCAGCCACAAATTCGTTAAGTTCATCAAAATTTTCTAGTTCCCTGATACCCTCTAATTCACTCTTAAGAACCTCATAGTGACCTTTTTCCATATAAGCTAAATAATTAGCAATCTTAACCTTTTCCCTCTTCTCAAAATTATTACCCAGTTCCTTATAAAATCTTCTAGAATCTTTTTCGGACTCCATCGCCTGTTTTAAAATATCCGAGACTTTCCCTTTATTACTAGGATCTACTTTAGGAGAAGGCTTCAAAGATTCTTCTGGAAGAATCGGTTTCTGATCAGGAAAAAACTCATCAAAAAAACTTCTTAAAACCCTTTCATGATCCTCTTCCTCACCTTTAAGAAATTTAAACTTATTTTTTAATACAAAAGGCAGATCAAGCTTGTTTAAATCTTCATAAACTTCTTGAGCTTCGATCTCAGATTTAATTCCAACTTCTAGTAGCTCTTTCAAGTCTAAATTCTTTACATTTGACATATTAACACCTATAAAAAGATTTAGGAATTTATTAACAAAAAAAGAATCTTAAAAGAAAATAAAAATTAATCTTTATTAAGAATTTTCTTAACTGAATCTTTCTTCTTTTCAATGTCACTGTATGATTCTGAGAAGCCTTCCCGCCATATCGGTTTCTCCTCTTTATAGAAAATTCCTAGGGGAATTTCATCTTCCCTATATGATAGTTCTCTAGCTTTTTCTTTATCACTAGGGTCATGTTCCTCAATAATCTGGCATTTTTCATTATATAATTGGTAAGTGTTGTTGAACGTGACACACGGCTGAAGAACCTCAACGAATGAAAATCCCTCATGTTTTATGGCCTTTTTCATTATATCCTTGTAGTGTCCTTTTTTAGTTACAAAAGCCCTAGCAACAAAGGTTGCATTACTGGAAATCATCAAATCAATTATGTTAAACGGTTCTTCAGAACTTCCTTGCGGCGTACTTTTTCCTTTGAAACCCTTTTTACTTGTAGGTGTGAATTGACCCGTAGTTAGTCCATACACTCTATTATTATGGATCACCATAGTCATGTCAACGTTTTTCTTAGCAGCATGAATAGTATGAGCAAGCCCTTCACCCAGAGAATCACCATCTCCCGCAAAAGCAATACCGGTTAAATCTGGATTAACCATCATCATTCCAGCTATATTAGCTGGAGTTCTCCCGTGAACAGAATAATATCCGTTTAAATCTAAGTAATCAAAGATCTTTCCACTACAGCCTATTCCAGCACTGATGACAACATCCTCTTTTTTTAAATATCCTTCATCCTCTAAGCCGTTTAAAGCATCCTTAACGGTAGATTCTATGCCAAAGTTACCGCAACCTGGGCACCAAGTATTCTCTGCATGGGTATCTAAGTTCATTTAACCACCTCTTTTATAGATTTAGAAAGTTCAATAGGATCAAATGACCTTCCATCGTATTTAAGTATTTTATCATCTATTTTAATACCCTTTTCCCTAATTAATGTAGTAAAAGAACCCATACTACTTAATTCAATCGAGATTAAATTATCAACATCTTTAATCTCTTCTTTAACTTTTTCCTCTGGGAATGGCCTCAGATAAATAGGTTGAATAACCTTTAAATCTTTATCTAAATGTTTCAAAGCCTCAAGTACCGAAATAGTAGTCGAACCGTATGTAAGAATCGCATTATCTCCGTTTCCAAGTACCTCAACCGGGTTTAAACTTCTAATCTCATCCTCTATACCTTCCTTCTTTCTAAGACGTTTATCCCTCATATCAACTGTGGTTTCTGGCTCATCCGTAGTAATACCTAACTCATCATTTTCATGGCTATTATGTCTAATAACAGCTCCTTCTACTGGTGGGAACAAAAGAGGAGAAACTCCATCTTCCGTTAATTTATAGCTTTTGAAATTTTGAGGATCACCTTCATACATCTTAGGATCAACCTCGGGAACGGAGTCAGGACCCACATTTGTGGTCATCATACTCTCAGCAAGATGTTTTTCTGTTAAGTAGATCACTTGAGTACGATATTTCCATGCTAACCAAAGAGCCTCCCCAGCTTTTTCGAATCCTTGCTCTGTATCAGCGGGGGATAAAACTACGTATGGGAATTCTCCATGTCCTGAATTCAAAGCTAACTCAAGATCTTCTTGACCTGTATAGGTCGCTAATCCAGTTGCAGGACCAGGTCTTGATGCTAAAATTGCAACCAATGGAGTTTCGGCTGTTCCCGCCATACTAAATGTTTCTTGCATTAAAGCGAATCCACCCCCACTGGTTCCAACCATAGAAGGAGAACCAGCATACGCAGCTCCAAGTGCATTGTTTATTGCGGCAATTTCGTTCTCTGGATGTACCGTTGTAACTCCCAAATCTTTAGAATTCTCCGCTAAGAAATGAAGTATTGGCGAGGCTGGTGTCATTGGATAAGCCCAGTAGCTCTCTAATCCAGATGAAACTGCTCCTAGAGCGGTGCTTTCATTTCCATATAATGTTGTATTAGGTGCATCTCCTTCTTCCAGTTCAAAGGATTTAGGATATTCATCCTTAAGATCAGAATATACCCTTTCAACAACTTCAATATTAACATCCTCACTCGAATAGTTTTCCCGAATCTTCTCTTTCACATCGTCCAAGGGTATATTACAAAGATATGCAAAGCATGATAAGGCAATTGTCCCTCTTAATTGGTCATTTCCACCATGTTCCTTAACTATTTCTTTAATTTTAATTTGGATTCCCTCTGCATCTTCTATTTGATCGGGATCGTAAATTAAAACCCCTTCATCTGTAATATCGTCATAGTGGTTCTCATAACTTCTTTTATCAAGCATTATTCCTAATTCTACGTCTTCATAATGGCTATAAACTTTCTCAATATCTGAAGTGACAATCGAGAAGTTATGTCCTCCTCTTATAAGTGATTGATAGTCATCCATTTGAAAAACGTAGCGCCCCTTTTCAGAAAGAAAAGAAGAAATTTCTGTTACGCTCTTTTTTACACCATGTCCTGCCTCTCCTCCAACTAGAACAGAAAACTTATCCTTCATGAAATTTTCACCTACTAATTAATATAGAATAAAAGACTAAGAAAGATATCAAAATCCCTTAAACTTTTCGCCTTTTGTATTGCATACTGGACACCTGTCTGGGGATTGTTCCTTAGCTGTATAGCCACATACAGGGCATATCAGAAATTCTTTGTCTGAAATATCATTTC
The DNA here is from genome assembly GCA_964436705.1 of uncultured Thermococci archaeon. Lineage (GTDB taxonomy): Archaea > Methanobacteriota_B > Thermococci > Thermococcales > CAYNOZ01 > CAYNOZ01. The sequence goes on along the minus strand of CAYTEI010000002.1, from coordinate 35,157 downwards.
CTTGTGCAATTAATTTTTTTGCTTCTTCATACATCTCTGAGTGAATTTCTTCAGCTTCTAAAGCATATTCAATATATTTTACAGCCTCATCTTCATTTTGTTGTTTTGCAACAGCTCTAAAAGCTGGATACATTTCCTTGACTTCATAATCTTCCCCTTCTTTTGCCTCTTGAAGATTATCCATTGAATCCCCGACTTCTCCAAGAGCTTTAAGATGGTTACGAGCATGAACCTCTTCCGCATAAGATACAGCTTTGAACATTCGGGCTAAATTTTTGAAACCTTCTTTTTCGGCTTGTTCAGCAAAAATTTTGTATTTCATGTGAGCTTGGCTTTCCCCGGCAAAAGCCTCTTTGAGATTCTGTCTACTCATATCTCTCATTCCTTTATTTCCTCCTCTAACTCGGCTATTTTGTTCTCTGTAAATAAATAATCTTCCATTTCTTCTTTGAAAACTTCATCTTCCCTTCTGAGCCATTCTATAACCATCGCAGCGTGTTCTTTCTCCTCATCCCTATTATGAGCAAGAATATCCTTAAGTTCATTATCCTCTGTAGCATCAAATCTTTCTTGATACCACTCAACGGCCTCAAGCTCCTCAATAAGAGAATCAATAGCACGTCTTAAATCTAAGGTTTTTTCAGATAAATCTTCCTTATCTTCATGTAATTCATGAGCCATATTATTACCTCCTAATTAAAAGAAAAAAAAACAATAAAAAAGATTCAAGCAAATATTTAAAATTCACAATGGGAAATCCACTGTCCGTGAAGATTACAAAGTGCATGGGCCGCGAGATCATGTTTATGTTCGAGATTAATATGAGCAGTTAAAACTGGTTCTGATCTTTCATCTCGGAAAGTTTGTCTAGTTAAAAATGTATCTCCAGAATAGAGCTCAATCCATTGAATGAAGTGGTCATGATCATTTGGATGATCCTTATGTTTCCCTAATTCTACGGTAACCTTCATGTGATCACTATCACATTCAGAACATTCTTCTTCGACACTGATAACTGGAGTGTGCTTCTTTTCTAAAGCATCCATATCTTCTGGGTCCTTACCTTCACTAGAATTATAACCGCAGAAAAGATCGTCTTCACAAGATTCTTCAGTTTTTTCAGGCAAAATATTCACCTCCTTTAATTTACAACCTCGAAATCAGATTTGGGTGCCCCACATACTGGACAAACCCATTCCTCTGAAATTTCTTCGAAAGAAGTTCCAGGCTCAACACTGTTCTGAGGATCTCCTTCCTCAGGATCATAGATATAACCACAAACTACACATCTGTATTTATCTATTGTAATCCCTCCCAATTATATTTTAAAATCATCACATTATTCTTTTCTTTGTCAGGCCATATAAGGTTTTTTGTTACAAAATTGTGTACTTAATCCTTTTACTACAAAATAGATATATTTATAATTTGAAATCCGAACTTGATTATTATGATCCAACTGGATTAACTAGAATAAAGTAAGAAGGTGGATGGTAAAGATTTTGATAAATATAAGCATATATATAAACTAATACAAGCTAATTATATGCAAATAATTAGAATAATTTAAATGAAGTTTATTTAGTTGATAATTAGGATTCTAAACTTATTATGAATTTTGATTCATATTTCAAAATTAATTCTTAGGTTCTGAGTTCTTCTGAATAACCTGGATATAATGTAAAAAGGGAAATTAGTTGGAGTGTTTTGTTACGCATTTTTTCAGACCTAGTATTTCAACTGGTTCAACATCTGGAGCTTTAACAACGGCTTGACCCTTCTTGAATAGTGGAATATTCCTTTCGAATCCTTTTGGAACTTTAATACTTTCTACAACTTCCTCACTTAGACCGAGAAGTATCCTAGTATTTGTTTGTTTAAGAATTTGATCATCTATGTCCTGTGGGTTCTGAGTTATCATATTTAGTCCAAGTTTGTCCTTACGTCCCTGTTTAGCAGCTTCTCTAAATTTCTCGATTATATATTGTTCTTGAATATTCTCAGCTCTTGCAAGATAATTATGAGCTTCATCGACAGACAATAATAAGGGAGTCTCCTTAATATTTTTATCTGGTTCATAATCTTCGATCTTATTCTCAACGATATATGAAAGTATAGATAAAACGATAATATTCTCCTTCCGACCTTTTAGATGGCTCGTAGGTATAACAGAGACCTGTCCAGGTCTAAATATTTCATTTGTAATCTCTGTGAATGGTTTTCCCCCCTGATCGAACACCTGATGATAAACTTTTTTCTCAATACGCCTTAATACGGCATCCCAAGTAGAATCGGCTATACTATTACTTTTCTTTAAATCTTCCTCATTTTGTTCTAAGTATGATAAAAATCCTTCATAAGAGTGTTTTTTCTTTTTCTGAAAGTAGGAATTAATTAAGTCTTCTAAGGCTCCTCTGGTTACGGGAGAAGGTTCATATGGCATTAACAACTCTGGTCTCTCTAGTACCATTGAAAACGGTATAGTGAACTTCATAAATTCCTTCAATTTCGGATCATTAGTTGATCCGGCGCTAGGAATGAAAGATTTAAGATTTTTTACTCCGCCAACTTCTATACCTAAGTCTTTTAGTTCTTCGATGTTTTCTAGATTTGGATTATCCGAGGCAAGTTCAGAATATTCATTCTCTGGATCTATTATTACTATTCCAAGTTTTCTTTTCTCTTTTTCATCTTCTAAATTACTTATTGGGTATCTCTTCCCATTAACAAATTGACGTAATAAATTCTTATTGAAATGAGTTTTACCCTTTCCAGTACTACCTGATACTAAAATATGCCTGAATATTGCAGGCTCTCCTGGTTCGATATTTCCCTCCGGGTCCATTCCAGGATTTTGCAATAAATAGGGTAATGGAGGGTCTCTAGGCTGTTTTTTCCCTCCTACTGATACAAATCCAACGAATATACCATTTTTGGGAATATTTAAGCCTGTTCTTAATTTTTTTTCATTCCTACAGATCTTAATAGTGGTATTGGGCTTTGGAACTCTATCAACGGATCTTCTGCTTAATTTTGCCTTTTCTTGTTCTAATATAGATACAGGTTCAAGTTCTGCGATTAATGGGTAATCGGATTCATTTAAATCTTGATTTCGGCTGATATGATGGTGTGAATCATTTTTATCGTCTATCTCTGTGTAAGGTTCATATTTCAAACTTTTAATTGATCCAAAGAGAGTTTCTTTATTTTCGGGGTAATTAATTTCTATATAATCTCCGACTCTAACTTTATTTCTGCTGTCTGTCCTAATAAATCCTCTAATTTCATTCTCGTTTTGGCCTACTTTTAATGTCTCACTAGTAACTATGTGTCCGATCTCACTTTCTTGATCTTCTGTAACTTTATTTGGAACAGATTGTTCCTTTACTTCGGATTCGGGTGTCTCTTTATCCATTTTTTCTTTCTTATTGTTTGAATTAGTTGGATCTTTCTCTAAAAGTTTATCTATATCTTCGTTCATTTTAATCACGCCATAGATCTTTTTCCAAATCCTTCCATCTTCCGTCCCAATTGTAATTAAATAAAGGATCAGTTCTCTTAATCTGTGATTTTAACTTATCTTTATTTTCGATGGATATGTTAGCCAATTTATCTGCTCTTTTAATGGATTTTGGAATATCCATATTTTTAGCTATTTCACTTAGGGCTTTATATCGGATTTTTTCTCTATCTATTTTTTCCATCATTAAGTATGGAGCCTCAACTCGGAATATAACCCCATTTTTTGGTAACCGAACATAAAAAAAGGCTCTACGATACCTTTTGGGTTTTCCATGTTTTAAATCAAATCCTTCAAGTTCCTCATACTTTTTAGATGTTGAGCTCCTTTCTATTCTAGTTTTTTTATGTTTTAACCATGAAGTGTAAACTAATTTGGACTTGTTTTGATTATGAAGGACTTCACTTATGAACTGATGATCGGTTTCCCAGGGTATGTTACCTTTTTTATTTTTGTTCTGTTCTATTTTGCTATTCAAAGCTTCTAGTAAGTATTTAGAAGATGAAGTTTTAACAATACCAATAACTGGTAGATTTTTATCTTTCATACCTTCGATAATATTTATATAATTTTTTATTATTTCTTTAGGTTTTTTCCAGTTACTTGAGGGAGATTTTAGTCCTGATTTGGAAAGACCCTCCCAATATATCAATCCTAGAGGATAAATTGATCCGTCAACGAACAGAGGACCATCTATTTGGTCTAGATGTTTTTTACCATGTTGGCTCTCAGCTAAATTCCTTGAAATCATAGCTACAGTATTACTAATGCTTTTAGACCATTCTGATCCTGGATAGTTAACAATTTCAGCATGGATGTTGTTATTATCTTCAACTACTTCGTCGGGTAAGTTAAACTTTTCATCTTTAAAATAAAATGTATTTATAATCGTACCTCTTCTTTCAATACTTTTATCTTGTGTTTTGCCAGAAGTACCAATTTTGGCATAGGCATTATCTAATATCAAACCATTACTGTACTCTATTGGTCTGGTATCACTCGAGTCAAGTCCATAGTTTTTATCCCAAGGATCCTTGGACCAGGTACCTATCTCAGCTACATCTATAGAATAGACCTTCGGGACTTCTAAACATTCAATTTGCCCTCCACTTTTATTTAAATACCGATAAATCTTCCTAGCATAATCTCTATGCTCTTCGTTAGACTGAGGAATCGTATTATTGATCTTACTAAATATTTTTTCCATAATATTCAAAGCTTCAGGATCAACCATTTAACTCACCTGTCCAATTCTAAGTTCAACACTGCTGACATCCTCTGAAGGGTCTTTTTTAACTCTGCATTCATGATCTGCACTATGTATTAGAGAATCATCATGACTGACGACTATGACTTGAGAAACATTCCAGTCCTTAATGGTATCTAGCATCTCCTCTAACTGATTTACATGCTCATCATCTAGATAAGTGGTTGGTTCATCCAGTATGAAAGGTGGAAGGCTTTGATTACGATTTTGATCCCTTTCTGCTATCACTCTATAGATGCCGGCTCTAAGGGCTAAATTAACGATGGCCTGCTCTCCACCACTTAGGTTTTCTGGTGAGATAGAGCTTTTATCTCCTTTAATTAGTTGTATTTCGTAATTTTCATCTATGTATACTCTTTCATAGCTGGAGCTTTGGTATAGATCTTCAAATATCTCGTTTGTATAATAATTAATATATTCTAGGTTTTTATTTCTAAGTTGTTCTTTGACGGTTCTATAACTCTTGATGATGTTTTCTATTTCTTCATAGATATTGTTGGCCCAGTTTATTTGTTTTTCCAGGTTATTTATTTTATTTTTTAGGTTTTCTATTCGTTCAAGTTTATTTTCTATATTGGTTTTTTTCTTTTGAAGATCTTCTTTTTCTTCAATTTGTTTCTTTTTTTGTTTTTTGGTTTCTTTTGTTTTGTTTTTAAGCTTATTTAGCTTGTTTTTTTGTTTTTTGATGTTTTTTTCTTTTATATCTTTTTCTATTGATTTAATATCTTTTTTTAGATTATTATATTGCTTTTTAATGCTATTTAGATGGTTTCTTTTATTTTTAATAATTTCTTGATTTTTCTCTATTTCCTTTTTTAAATCATTTATTTCTTCATGTTTTTCGATACTAGACCTGATCTTTGATCTAATCTTCCTAATGTTTTTTAATTCATTTTTAGATTTTTTTAGGGAGACTTCTTTTTTTTCTAGGGCTTTCTCTTTTTTTCCTATGTTATCTTCGATCCTCTCGATTTCATTTTTTTCTTTTTCAGCTTCTTTATTCAGGCCATCTTTTTTTGCATTAAGATCATTGATTCCTTCTTTTAGATCATTTATTTTATCTTTAATATTTTTAATCTCTTCGTAAAGTTCGATAATTAAGTTTCCGTTCTTTATCTTTTCTTGTAAATTTTTTCTTTCTTTTTTTAGTTCTGATTCTTCCTCTGAAAATTTCTGACTCCTTTCATCTATGGAGCGAATTTCTTCCTCTATATTCTTAATTTCATCTGATTTCTCATTTATTCTTTCTTTAGCTCTTTCTCTATCAGATTTAAGCTCATCAAGTCTTTTTTCGTGGCTAATTATGTTTTCTTCTTTGAATTTTATGGTTTTCACTGTTTTTTTTCTTAGTTCACCTAGAAGGTTTTTCCTTATTTCAAGGTCTTTAATACTTTTTTCTTTTGTTTCTATTTCCTTTTCTTTCTTCTCTATCTTTTGTTTGAGTTCTCCTTGCTCAGGGATATGATCTTCAGTAACTAATTGACCACAGGTTGGGCATACTCCACTCTCTTGCATTTTGATTACTTTTTCTTTTCTGTTTCCTAGTTCGTTTTTCTCTTTTTCAAGTTGTTTTAATTCATTAGAAAGGCTTTCAAGTTTTTTATCGATATTATTTCGTTCATCTTCTATTTTTCTGTCTCTTAAAGGCTCTAAATTATTCTTGTCTAATTTTATTCCAGTTTCTTCTGCTATTTTATTTAATTCATTAATTTTCTCTGAGAATTTATCTTTTTTATTTTCTAATTTTTTCTCCTTCTTATCTATTTTAGAAGAAATTCTTTCTTTTTCTTCCTCTAAATTCTTAATTTCTTTCTTTATTTTATTAATTTTGGAATATTTTTCTTTCTTACGGTTTTTTATTCCTTCTATTCGGGTTTCAATTTCTTTGATATCTTTATTTACTTTTTCTCTCTTTTTATTCAGTTTTTCAACTCTATCTTCAATGGAGGATTTATCTTGATCATTTATGCTTTCCTTATCCTCAAAAAGGTTTTTAATTCTATTATTTCTCTTTTCTTTTTTCTCAGATAGGTCTTCTTTAATATCATTTAGCTTTTGTTTCTTTTCTTTGATTTTAAGTTCGATGTCATTTATTTCAGATTTATATTCGTTTATTTTGTTCTCTTTTTCTTTAAGGTTGGATTTTAAATCTTGTATATTATCTTTAATATTCTTTATTTCGTTTTTTAGATCTTTGACTTTATCTCTGGATTTAAGGACTTTATTTTCGGTTTCTTTCCTACATTCTTCGGCTTCAGGTTTTTTTAAAACACTATAGTTCGGTAAATCCTTATTTATTTTCTCTAATTTGTTCATAATTTCTTTTATGTCTTCTCGAAGTTCTTCGCTCTTCTTAAGTTTCTTATCGATCTTATTACCTTCTGATTCCTTTTCTTCACTTAATTTTTCAAGCTCATCTTTTTTATTTTTCATCTCTTCTTGTTTTTTCTCATAATCCTGGATTTTTTTCTCTAAATTATTTTCAGCTTTCTTTAACTCTTCAATATGATTTTCAATTTTTTCAATAGTGTTATTTTTATCTTTAATTTGGTTAGAAAAATCCTTTCTTTGCTTTTTTAGGATTTGTTTTTCCTTAATGCTGGTAAGATCTTCCTGCCTAGTTTCCATCTTACTTTTACTATTTCTAATGACCTCATCAGCAGCCCCTCTGGTCTCTTTCATTCTTGAAATATACCTATCAAGCTTTTCCAAACCAAGTAATCTATCAATCATCTCTTGCCTTTTATTGCTACTTGCGTTAATTAATTTATCAATTTCGCCCTGCTGAACGTAAACAGAATTAGCAAAAGACTTTTCATCCATACCTAAAAGTTTTTTAACAAACGAATTTACATCCTTAACTCCAATTAAAGGTTCACCAATTTCAGAGGATCTCAAAGTACATTCCTTAGTTCGAGAAGAAAAGCTACCATCATCTTCCTTAGATTCAATGACCCAAGATATATGGAAAATTTTATCATTTACTTCAAAAGTAAGTTCGATCTCTCCTTCTCCTTCTCTACCACGAATAAGATCACCAATTTTAATGTTGTTAGGATTTTCTGACTTCATTTCAGACGGAAAGAGACCACCAAAAATACCTAGCAAAATACTTGTCTTCCCAGAACCGTTATCACCATGAATTAAAGTAGTTCCACTAGGAAATTCAATC
>CAYTEI010000002.1:0-27188 GCA_964436705.1 uncultured Thermococci archaeon | reverse complement strand
TTAAACTTAAATTCTGTTATGAATTCGTTTTTTTTCTTATAACTTCTTATATTCCTTAATTTAAGTTCTTTAATCTTCATGATCTAATCCCCCGTATCACTGAAGATCTCATCCCGTCTTTCTTCAATAATCCTTCCAGCTTCCTCTCTAACATTAGAATCAGCCACATCATCACCACGAACCAACCCATCCAAACTCTGTGAAACATCACTAATACCTTTATCAGCCAAAGATTTCTCAACACGGGAATCAATATTCTCAATCACTCCATCAACTGGCTCAATATCACTCAAAGTAATCTTCTTCCGATCATCCTTAACCCTGCAAACAGTCGCACCAGCGTTCATAACAATCTTCTTAATATCCTGAGACGTTAAAGAATTATCATTACCTTTAAGTGTGATAATTACGACTTTATCCTCGATCTCATGTCCTTCAACTACTTCATGAACATAGTTAAGACTATCTCTCTCCCCAAACTCAATTTCAAAAGAAATAAAATCCCGAGTATTAAGAGCTATCTGTCTCCTTTTAAAATCATCAGAACCAATCTCTAAAAGATTAACAGTACGAGGATCACCTTCCTTTAGACTATTTTTCTCAGTAGATCCCCCATAAAAAACCTGAACTCCATCTTTTCTACAAGATTCAGGTTCATGATAATCACCAAGAGCTAAAGCATCAATCTCAATATTCAAACGACTAAAAAGATCATCTAAGCAATGATCAGACAAAATCTCAGGTACAGGCGGATGGAAAAGCTGATGCATGGAAAGAAGTCTGAAATAGTTCTTATCACTCTTTTCCAACTCAAAGTCATTAAACTCCCATGAAGGCTTTGATAATGAATCAATCCCATAAAGACTAACTTCATCATTTACTATAACGGGATTTTTATCCAACCTTTTTGCATAATCAGATTTTTCAAGGAGATCTAGCCATTGATCTCCTCTTTTTCTTTCATGATTTCCAACTATTCCGTAAAATGGGATATTTGAATTCTTAAGATTCTCTAGAATATCAATGCAACCATTTATATCAGGCAGACTTGGGGATCTTTTATCAAATAAATCGCCGGTATGGATAACAGCATCTACCTTTCTATCTATAGCAATCGCTATTGCCTGTCTGAAGGCATCGTTAAAATCTTCTCTTCTTATATCACTACGATACTGTCTTTTCCCAAGATGAGTATCACTAACGTGTAGTATTTTAGTACTTATCCTATCACCTAATTATAGATACTTATAAAAAAGCACCCTATTAATCTTTTAGCTTCAACGAAAAAAATATTTATAGAGATTAAAATCTATATTAAGCTTTTTATCATTTTCATAGCCATATTAGAATTTTTTATCTTATTAAATTTATCTTTTTCCAGGATTTCTTTAACTAGATTATAACCTATAAAGTGGGCGGCCTTTCTTGGGACCGTTCTAGGTTTATCACTTTTCCTTTGGAAGAAAGGACCGGAACCAATAAAATCTTTATAGACTTCGATACCGGTTTCTTCAAATCTATTTCTCATTTTTTCCTTGATATCTATTTCGTTTTCTTTGCATTTCTCCAGCTCATTTCTGTTCATTAATAAGATTTCATGAAGATCTTTATCTGGAAATACTTTTCTAGTCAAATAACTGGAGGTTCCTTTATCGAGTAAATGGAAACCGAGACTTACTCCTGTTAGGAATTTTTCTGCCTCTTCCGAATTTAATTTTTCTGGAATATCTCGCCACTTGGATAGAAATTGGGAATGTATATATTCGTGAGTTAAATAGACTGGAAGGGTTCTAATATTCATCCTTGGTTGACAAAGATCGATCATTGTGTGTATCCTGCCCTGATAAGGGATTGAAATTGTGCTAGATATAGGGAGAGCGGTGAAGTAAATTTTGGTGTTTTTATCCTTATTAAGGAATGATGATTTTTCACTAACTAGATCTGAAATTTCTTTCAATTCATTATCTTCAATTTTTTCTAAAAAACTGTAATCTTCATTTTTAAAAGCATAATTTAAGTAATCATATAGATTTGACTCACTATCTCTAAATACATCTCTATTAAGCTCAAAAACAACTTCATGGTAGAAGTCTAGGAATGGATATTCGTCTAATACTATTTCTCTATATTCTTGAATAGTTTTGTCTTTTTCTAGAAATTTTTCATATTCTTTGTAGGGAAAGTGAATCTTCACTATTAAGACACTCCAGGATCAGTTAATTATAAAGATTAATATGAATTTCTATTATTAAGAGTAAGTCTTATTCTCTAACTCTAAGATATATGGACAAATGGAGGGATGAAAATGGATGAGGAAATAAAGAAGAACGCCTTAGAAGCATTTGAGAATGCGAAACCTTATTTATCTGATTTTAAAGATTTTAAAGAATATGTTATGGAGGTTATAGATGAGGTAGAAACAGAGGAAGGTTTTCTTGATGAAGTTGAAAATTATAAGGAAGGTCAAGACAGTGAGAAGGGTCGTGAGACGGATGTAAGAATATTTTTACAGAAGTATGACAAAATTCATTAAAATTCTTCTTTTCGGAATTGTGGAACTGCATCCTCAAAAGGATCGAATTTTTTCCATTTTTTTCTAGGTATAAGTTTACATATCATTCCTGCTTTACTATGAAGAGAAGAAGGCAATCTTAAAATTCTTTTAACATCCATTGTGACCTTAGCATCTACAGAATCGGAATTAACTTTGCTAATCCACTTATAAAGATTTCTCTCTCCCTTTACGTTTTTTATACTTAGATTTTTTCTATCATATTCGGCCTTCATCTTGATCTTCTCTACAGATTTATCTCCTAGTTTCTCGATACCTTTTAACTGGGATCTCTTAGCCCTTTTAATTACATGAAGAGCAAAATTTTTAAATATTCCTGGATAACCTCTATTAGAATTTTTCTTCGGTACTTTAGAACCGGAAACATATTCAAGAATACGTTCACGTCCAGTTGAATCAGATTCTAAGATCCAATCATCGAAAACCCTAATATGGTACCCACGACCAGAGTAGATAAAATATATTTCCTTAAAACCTAGATCTCTTAAACCGTCAATAATTTTAAGTGATAATTCTTTAGCATCCTCAAGACAAATAGGGCATACTTCTCCTATATCACAATCACAACTTCTTACTGGAAGATCCTTAGCATCAACATCGAAAGTTAATTCTGCTCCTTTCCATTTATTTCTTCTCATAGGTTCCTCATAAAAAGAAATACTCGTATAGACAGAGTAGGGATAAGATTTTTTTAGCTCCTTTTCAAGCTCATTGACGGTTAAAAAAGAATTATATCTGTCACTGGGACCAGAACCATCGTGATCAAATCCAAACTCTCTCTCATCTATGCTATTTGAGATAAACTGAGGAAGATCCTCGTAACTCCATTCATCCCTGTAATAAGATTTTCTTTCTTCCTCGGAAACTTCTCTCAACTTAGACATCCAGATCACATATAGATTTAAGATTTTTTCTGGGCAAAATAATAAGATAATGGGTTTTTAATTTTTTTACAAAGATCATCTGGTCTACAAAGGATTGATTGTTTTTGGATTTTATGACAGTTGGGAGGGAGATACCAAGGAGATCTTCCGGAATCTTCAAGGCTAGGAGAATCTGTTAAACCAAATCCAAGATGGTAATAAATATTTTCTATTTCTCTCGGTTGTTCAGCAAATAAAGGAGGGTTACATCTTTCAGCAGCTTTCTTGATTAAAGGCATTAAATTCTCTTCAATTATCCCCATAGAGTCAACGACTTCAGAAATTTTCTGATTATCCTTAGGAGCTAAACGAGCATAAGAAAGAAAACCAGTTAACAGAACTGTAACGGCAAAATTACGGTTACCACTTGGGACACCATCTAAAGCCTTATTAACACAAGGAGGGAAAAGTTCTGGATCTAGTTCATCGGATTCAATGTCCCTATCAATCCTATAAGGCTCGGACTCATCTTCAATCCTACCTGAAACCTTCTCCAAGATCTTAGGGATCTTATCACTATGCTGAGAAGCATTCCGAACAAACTCTCGACAATTATTCTCAAATTCTCTATCCCAAATATTAACAAACTCTTTAGGACTTAAATATATCCAGCCAGCTCTAATATAATGATCCGTAAGATCGGTATCTCCTAGAACATCAGAAAATTCCTTAAGTCTTAACTTAAAATCTACGTCTTCTTCATAACCTTCAGGAACTTCACCTACGGACACATTCTTAGCATCATATCCTAAATTATGAAGAGTGGTTTTCCAACCTATTTTATTAAAGGATTCAAGGATTCTAGATTTATAAATCTCCGAATTAACATCTAAGAAAAGCTTAAACTCTGCTCCGTGGCTACCATTTATCGCTGCGGAAAGTCCCATTCCATAAAAAGAAATGACATCAATTTCTTCATCTTCCACAGCTTCCCCATCTATTCTATCCATTATGTATTCTAGGTTCTTCTCAAACTCATCTCCCATCTCACCGAGAGATGGTTTCTGATTCAACAATTTCTTAGCATCTTTTCCAAAAGGATCAAGTATCATGATATCAATAAATTTAATCTGTATAATAATATTGATTACTATTCTTTTGCTCTCTATCCAGCTTTGATCCTTTTTTATTGGCTCTAGGCCTTCCGGTTTCTGGATCCCTTCTAAAAGTTATACCAAGTCTGGAAAGGAATTCGTTCATACCTTCTTCCATACCGATAGGGCCTACGGTACTTCCTTCTATACCTGGTTTTCCTTTGAAAACCATCATTCTATCTGAGACATAATCTGTCATTAAGATATCATGCTCAACTATCATTGAGGTTTTACTTCTTTTCTCCATAATTCTTCTAATAGCTCTTGAGGTAGCAACTCTTTGTTCCACGTCAAGATAAGCTGAAGGTTCATCAAGCAGGTAAAGATCAGCTTCTCTGATTAGTGATCCAGTAACTGCAACTCTTTGAAGTTCGCCTCCACTCAGATCACCCACAGTACGCTCCATTAGTTCATCAATACCTAATGGCTCAATAATTTCTTCTTTATACGGGCTCTTATTTAACTTAGAAGCATTAATGCTTGTTAAATATTGATTAACGGTACCACTGAAGTTTCCTTTGATATATTGGGGCTTATAAGATACGCTAATCTCTAGATCGACTTTTCCTTCGGTTGGATCTTCTACGCCAGCTAGCATTTCAACGAAAGTGGTTTTTCCGATTCCGTTAGGCCCAACTATTCCAACGACTTCTCCTTCATGCAGATTTCCCGGATTAACTTGTAATTGGAAGTTTTCGTATTCTTTGTAGAGTTCTGGGAATTCAATTAAGACTTTTTTTCCATGCCATTCTTGTGGGCTGGTTTTGTCGAAGGATATGGATTTTTTTCTAAATCTAACATTTTCATCGGGTAAAAATCCTTTAAGGAAAATATTAATTCCTTCTCTTGTACTTTTAACGTTAGAAACGATTCCATATACTCCAGGCTGTCCATAAAGGACATGTATATAGTCGCTTAAGTAATCTAGAACTGCTAAGTCGTGTTCAACAATCACAACAGCTCGATCTTCCTTTAGCTCATTCAACACTTCAGCGACTTTAAGTCTTTGTCGAACATCCAAATATGAAGATGGTTCATCTATAAAGTAAAAATCAGCATCCTTAGATAAAGATGCGGTAATGGCTACTCTTTGAAGTTCACCCCCGCTTAGATCTTCCATATTCCTTTTTAGAATATCTTGAAGTTCTAATCTCTCAACTAGCTTTGGTACAATCCCTCTTTCGTCTCCACTCTCTAGTATGTCTCCGACATTACCTTCAACTTGCTTTGGAATCTTATCAACATACTGAGGCTTCATAACAGTTTTAACATTATTCTCTCTTAGTTTTTCAAAATGATTTTGAAGTTCAGTACCTCTATAATACTTAACAAGATCATTATAGTCGTTTATTCCCTCCGAACTTGGGAAAGTTTCTCCCGCTAAGATTTTTAGAACAGTTGATTTACCTATACCGTTTGGCCCTATTAGTCCAGTAACTTCTCCTTCTCTAACTGTTGGTAATCTATAAAGGGCAAATGCGTTCTCACCAAATCTATGGATAAGATCCTCATCGAGCTCTTCCTTTAGATTTATAATATAAATAGCATTAAAAGGACAAACATTTATACAAATACCACAGCCTGTACAAGTTTCTTCGGATATAATAGGATAACCTTCATCTTCATCAAATTCAATAGCATCAACTGGACAAGAAGGTATACAGGGTTTCCCACACTTTTCAGGTTCACATTTATCTCGATCAATTACTGCCAATCTCATAAAAAACACCTAAAACTATTAATTAAATTATCTCTACGTAATTATCTTTGCCTACAATAACTTCACATTCTCTCGAGAAAAGTCCATTATCAAGAACTCCAGGAATATTATTGATCCTAGATTCAAGATCCTCTATATCACTAATGGATTTGAAAAAGGTGTCCAAGATAAAATTACCGTTATCAGTTACAACTGGTCCGTCTTTCTTTTCTGCCATTCGAAGTTCGCAGTTTGCTTCTTTTAAGGTTTCTAATTTATATTTCACAGATCTCCAGGACCTTGGGATAACTTCTACTGGAACAGGTTTATCTCCGCCTAATTCATCTACTAACTTTGAGTCATCAACTACAACGATAAATTTATCGGCACCATAGTCTATTAGTTTTTCCTGAACCATCGCCCCTCCACGGCCTTTTATCAGGTTTTTATTTGGATCAACTTGATCTGCTCCGTCAACTGCTAGGTCTATGTTATTTGGATCAGTAATTATTGGAATATCAAGTTTCCTGGCAAGATTATGAGACATCGTGGAGGTTGGAACTGCTTTCACATCTTTATCAATATTTTTAAGTCCCATAATGAAATGCTTTGCAGTGCTACCAGTACCTAACCCGATAACTTGTCCATCCTGTACATAATTTAATGCCCTTTGACCAGCCAACTTTTTCTTTCTATCCTCTTTGGTATCAGACATTAGAATTCCTCAAAGAGTTATAAATAAAGGATTAAAGATAAAAAGATATGAGTGATTCGGTCTCATTTAGATATTTTCCAGCTTCAGGTGGGTTAAGTAAACTGTAGGCGAAGGCAATCCCCCATATCCATCCTATTAGGAATCCAAAGAAGTTTGATCTCATTCTTCCACTAACTTTTTTGTCTTCTTCTGTCTCGAAGATCATTGGTATACTTCTTGCTCCTAAATAGAAAACTATAGCAGCTACTCCTAGTATTAGAGGGAGTGTTTCTGAGATACTAGTTGCTACCAATCCTCCTAAGACTCCTGAGAGAACTCCGGTGAGTGTAATGAATATGTAAATTTTACTTTCTTCTCGCATATTATCCCAACAACTAATGTGGGATAGCATTAAAAAGCATTATCCCCTGATCAGCAATGGAGCATATCGATTTTTCGGAATCTTTTTTCAATTAAAAGTTATGGTGATATTATGGATATACCTTTAGAAAGAGTAAATGATTATGTTTGGGAAATACCTAAATCTTACAAAGACGGGATGAATGTGCCCGCTAGAGTTTTTGCTAATGAAAAGCTGTTGAATGAGATAAAGCAGGATAAAACTCTTGATCAAATTACAAATGTTGCTTTTTTGCCTGGGATACAAGAATTTTCGATAGCTTTACCTGATGCTCATCAAGGCTACGGATTTCCAATAGGTGGAGTAGCTGCTATAGATTACGAGGAAGGAGTTATTTCACCTGGTGGAATAGGTTATGATATAAATTGCGGAGTAAGAGTACTTAAAACTAATTTAAAGAAGGACGAAGTTCGATCAAGTGTTAGTAAACTTATAGATAGTCTCTTTAATAACGTTCCATCTGGTGTTGGAAGTAAGGCCCGTGTTAAATTTGATAAAGACGAATTATCAGAGATACTTCAGATGGGTGCCGAATGGCCAGTAGAACAAGGCTATGGATGGGAAAAAGATCTTGAAACTCTTGAAGAAAATGGGTCGATGAACGGAGATCCGGATAAGATTAGTGAAAAAGCAATGAATAGAGGCAAATCTCAAGTTGGAAGCTTAGGTAGTGGGAATCATTTTTTAGAGCTACAATATGTGGATAAGATATTTGATTCAAAAGTTGCTGATGTCTATGGCTTAGAAGAAGGACAGGTTACTTTAATGATTCATACTGGTTCAAGAGGATTTGGACACCAAGTTTGCAGTGATTATCTTAGAACGATTGAGAAAGCTGCAAAAAAGTATAATCTACCCCTTCCAGTTAAGGAACTAGTAAGTGCTCCGATAAATTCTAGAGAAGGTCAGGACTATTATAAGGCAATGCAGGCAGCTGCCAACTTTGCATGGGCTAACAGGCAGATGATTACCCACTGGGCACGAGAATCTTTTAGTGGTGTATTTGATCGGCCGCCAGAGGATCTTGATATGGAGATACTATACGATGTGGCTCACAATATTGCGAAGGAAGAGACGCATAAAGTGGATGGAAAGAAAAAGAAACTGATGATGCATAGGAAGGGATCGACTAGGTCCTTTGGAGCTGGAAGAAAAGAAATTCCAAGGAAATATAGAGATGTAGGTCAACCTGTTCTTATACCTGGGGATATGGGAACGGCTTCATATGTTTTATCAGGATTAGAGAAAGGAGATAAAACTTTTGGATCAACGGCGCATGGTGCGGGTAGATTAATGAGTAGAACAGCTGCTACAAATGAATTCTGGGGAGGAGATGTCAAGGATGATCTTGGAAGAGAAGGTATTTATGTTAGATCAGCTTCAATGAAAACAGTTGCAGAAGAGGCGCCAGGAGCTTATAAGGATATTGATGATGTAATTAAAGTAACTGAGAAAGCTGGAATTTCTAGTCCAGTTGCTAGATTAAAGCCTATGGGAGTGGCTAAGGGTTAGATAATTTATTTTACTTCTAGCTTTATTTCATCTCCGTCTTCTAGATTTAATTTTCCTCTTAAATAGTTTGGTGCGATTACTTCTAGTTCTCGTGGTGGATGATGGGTTCTGGATGGTACCACTATTGCACCTTCAATTCCTCTGATTTCAACTTTGTAGCATCTTACGTCTCCGAATTCGCGATCCTCAGTTTTGAATCCTGGGACTATGATAGGTTCAAGATCTCCAAGAACAACATATGGGTCACGTGGGAAATGTGCCATGATATTGAGAGTTCCTGGATAAGGATCGAATCCTAAGTTCTCTGTAAATCTTTTCTTGTATTTATCTCTAGATATATAGTATTTCCCTTCTCCGAGGCCTGAAACTAATTCCCCTATAATTAGGTTGCTTTCTTTGTTAAGAATGTTTTTTAGATCATTATATAGATTGTTTAGCTTTTTTAATCCCTTTTCATCTATTTTAATAGAATGAAAATTAGGTTCAACATCTAATTTAATCAAATCTTTATCTTTCAGTTTTTTCAACTTTCTTATAGCAGTTTGTGGCGATATATCTATGTTTTCAGCTACTTCCCGACTAGAAACCTTAACATAATCCTTAATCCCGCCTTTCTGAGCGAGAAAAATAAGTATTTTAGTTTCCATTAAATTACACTTCCATCAGTGAATAGAATCTTTATAATATAAAATTAAAATACAACTCTATATTTTTATTTTTTCCTTGATACCTTTCCTTAATCGATCATTCATCTTGTCCATGATAACACAAAAGAGAATTGAAATAATCTTCTATGAATAGAAAATAAATAAACAATATTCGGATAAAGATATAAAAATAATAAGCCACTACTAATTATGAGAATTAAGGATAAGACAAATATATATCCTTGGATTTTAAAAATTTTCCTGAAAATTTGATTTAGGTGATTGAATGACAGGTCCTATGTATAGAATAGCGGAGTTTATGGAGGTTTCGGCTCGGACAGCCCCGAAAGCAGCTGGCCAAGATTATATCTCAACAAAAATTATCGAGGAGGAAGATTTAGAGAGATTAGCGGATGAAATGAATGAATATGGTGATCGAAGTGGTAAGATAAATTTTGATCGAGATGGTGAAAGTGTTCGGAATTCTGAAGCTGTTCTTCTGGTTTCTCTAGAGGATGCGGATGTTCTTGGTTTAGACTGTGGTGCTTGTGGTTATAGTACATGTGAGGATTTGAAAGAGAAAACTGAAGGTCCTGAATTTGATGGTCCGAATTGTAGCTGGAGGTTAATTGATTTAGGTGTTGCTTTAGGGTCTGCTGTTAAAACAGCAAGTTTTTTTAATGCTGATAATCGGATAATGTACCGAATTGGAGTTGTAGCAAAGCTTAATGGCTGGATAGATGGGGACTTAGTAGTGGGGGTTCCGGTATCAGCTTCAGGAAAAAATGTTTTCTTTGATAGATAAATTTTGGATATTCATTTTTTTGATTTCTTTTTATTTTTCTTGGGAGATTTTCATATGCTAGTTGAGAGGTGTAAACGCTTCTTTTCTTTAAATTTTGATCTTTATTTTTTCTTAATTATTTTTTTCATTATCTACTTATTGTTGTTAGTTGTTGGGGTAGTTTTTATTTCGTTTGATTTAGTTTTGTTTTTGTTCATTGAATTATCTAGTGATGGTTTTTTAGGTTTTTTTGGTGGGGGCCTGAATTTAGGGTTTGAATTGATTAGGAGTTATTTGTAATTGATCTTTTATTGAGGTTGGCTAGTTATTGTCTGTAATTTTTTTCTGGGTTTCTCTGGATTCGGGTTATTCTTATAAGATTTTGATCTTGACTTGGTATAACTTATTGAAGGTCTTATCTAGATGTGGTTTTTTTGGGTGAAGTTTTGTGTGGATCTTTGATTGGTGGGATTAATTTCGGTGAATTGGTTGTTAATGCCGAAACCTTTATAAAGAATGGTTTATTATGATTGGTGGAGGTGAATGATATGGCTGAATTACCAATCTCTCCGATTGATAGGATCATAAGGAAGGCCGGTGCTGAAAGAGTATCTGGCGAAGCTGCCGAACTTCTCGCTGAAGTCCTTGAAGATGAAGGCAAGGAGATCGCAACTAGAGCAAACGAGCTCGCCGAACACGCCGGCAGGAAAACCGTCAAAAGAGAAGACATCAGAATGGCAGTTAAAGAAGAGTAAGTTTCTTTAATTCTGCCAATATTTTTATTAATTTCTTTTTATTGATTAATTAGTTTTTTATGTTTTTTCTTAGTAGTAGTCCTTTATGGATCTTTGTCCATTAGCTTTTTTTAGTTCTATTTTGTTTTTTCCGAGTCTTTCGTATATTTTTTTAACGATTTTTCCTCCAAAGCCTTTGAGTGATGCTATCTTTGAAGGTTTGGCTTTTTTTAGATCTGCTCTTGTTTTGTAGTTGTGATCGTATAGTGTTCTTGCTCTTTTTCTTCCTATACCTTTTATTTGTATTAATGGTAGTAATTCGGATTTGCATCCGTTTTTTACCCTTTTTCTTAGCTTTTTTATTTTGGTTCTATGTTCTTTTGTGGTTGAGAATTTTTCTAGTTTTGATAATTCGTCCATTGAGTATATTAGCCAGTCGATGTTTTCTATGTATCTTCTTAGGTCTCCTGGGCCTATGCTGTATTCATCGGTGATCTTTTCTTCTTCTTTTTCTTGAATCCAGTCGTGTAGTACCTTTGCTGTTTTTACTTCGTTCAGGAAGTCTTCGTATTTCATTGGATCTATGAACGGATCAGGTTTCTCTAGTATGAATTCTTCGTTTCTTGTTACTGTTTCCTCATCGAATTTTTGTTTTTCTCCTTTTCTTAGATATAGATTTCGGATATCTGGTGTTGAGGATAGTAAATGTAGTAGTCCGAAGTCTGTTAGTTCTGATTCTTGTTTTTTTAGAGATTTTTTTATTTTTAATGATGATTTTGGGTCTATGTATAGCATTGATACTTTTTTTCCAAATACTGTGGGTTTGTATCCTTTTTCTTGCTCTTCTAAGAGTTCTCCATTAACTAGTTCATCAGTGATTGTTTTAAGTTTCGTTTTTATGGTTTCTATTCCAACTTGTGAATGGTAAAATGATTCTTTAAGGAAATCAAGTAATTCTTTTTCGGTTCTAAGCCCAAAATTCGTGAATAAAGAAAGAACTTGCCCTCTTAGTGAACTTTCAACAGTTAGTTTTGATTCAATTGGTTCTGGTTCTCCCTCAATATATTTTTCCCTGATCTCTTCCATATTATCCTTTTTTGCAACGATAATAGCCTCCCCAACATCATCATATTTTGGGCGTCCTGCCCTTCCCATCATCTGTTGGATCTCTATCGCTGGGATCTCACTCCATCCTTCTCCCGAATACCTTTTGGTATCCCGGATAATAACGCGGTAAGCGGGCATATTGATACCGGCTGCCAATGTAGGGGTTGCCGCTAAAACCTTAATTTCATTCTTTCTGAATCCTTCCTCTATAATATCTCTACTTTTATAGTCAAGGCCTGCATGGTGGAAGGCTACACCATTTTTTATGTTCTCTTTGAGATCCTCTTGGACTGAAGTGTTTTCGTCTACTCTTCTGGATAATTTTTTCAGATCGACTCCATTGATCTGATGTCTGTGGTTTCTTTTGACTTCTGTTGACAGATCGTTTGCGACTTTTTTTGCACTTCTTCTGGAGTTTGTGAATATAATGGCTTGTTTATCTTTTTTGAGTGTTCTAATTGATAGGTTTTGAAAGTCTCCAATTCTTTTTTCTTCTTCGTCTTCGTATATTATTTTATTGTCTCCCAGGATTCCTTTTCTTAGTTTTACAGGTCTCCAATCTTTTTTCACGACTTCAGCGTCTAGCCAGTTTCCTAGCTCATTTGCATTGGAGATAGTAGCGCTTAGAGCGATAATCTGGGCTTTTCTTTTCATATGAGTTATTACCATTTCAAGTGTTGCCCCTCTTCCTTTAGAGTCAATTAAATGAGCTTCATCAACTACGAGAAGATCTATATCATCTATGAAATTTGATCCATGTCGGAGTAAAGAGTCGAATTTTTCGGAGGTACAGACGATGACATCGGAGTTAGATAGGTTTTCTCCAGATTCATCGAAGTCTCCAGTACTTATATCTACATTTAATCCGATTTTTTTCCATTTCTTAAATTCTTGGTATTTTTCTTGGGCTAAGGCTTTTAATGGGACAATATAAACAGTTTTCTTACCTTTTAAGGCTTTTTTAGCTAGAGCTATTTCTGCGATAAGTGTTTTTCCTGAGGCAGTAGGAACAGACATTACTAAATTACGGTCCTTAAGGAAATCAGTCTGAAGAGCGGCTTCTTGGGTAGGATAAAGATCTTCGAAACCTTCGTCCTGAAGTACATTAAGTATTTCCTCACTAACTGCTATGTCATCAATTTTCATCTTTCATCACTAAACAGAAGCTAAATCTTTCTGGCGAAAGTTAAATATCCGGTATGTCCAAGCATCCTTGTATTCGGCCGGGTACATTTATCATTGACTTGGATCTCTCTAACTAAGTTTTCAATGGATTCGATATCTTGGAACTCTTCCTTGTTAAGAGCTAATTTGAATCTCTTAACCTGTTCCATACATGGAGAATAGGAAATAAGATAACCACCACTTTTTAAGGACTTTTGCGCGCTATTAACAACTTTTTCAGGGCTAGGAAGATCGAGAATAACTTTATCAAGATTTTCTTCCTCTATACCTTCATATATATCCTTATTCTTTAATTTTACTTTATTCCAAAGGCCAGATTTTTTCAAATTATTCTTAGAGATTTCAAAAAAATCTTCTCTAACCTCATATGTAAAAATATTGCCTTTTTTATCTAAGATATTGGCTAGATGCATGGTAAGGTGTCCCGATCCTCCTCCACCTTCTACGATCTTATCATCTGGGGAGATACCAGAATAGGTAAGAATCATTCCAATATCTTTGCGATGAATTATTTGGGGTCCTCGCTTAGAGTTTTGGGAGAAGTCTTTGATTGTAGGGGATATTAGTTTGAATTCTTTTTCTAGATGTGAAGTTATTATATCACCTGGTTCCTTTCCTATAGCATTTCCTAGTTCTATGACTCCTAGATCAGTATGGAATTCCTCATTTTTCACTTCTCTAATATATTTTCTTCCTTTTTCATCTATTAAAAGCAATTTGTCGCCTTTTTCGATCATTGTATCACTTTTCGACTTCAATTCCTTTAAGTTTAACTTCTCTTCCCTCTACTATTTCTGTAGCAGTTTCCCCACATTTGGGGCATTCAAAGGAAACTAAATTTTGTTTTAGATGGTACTCTTCTTTATTTTTATCATTTAAGTTGTTTTTTGTAGGTCCTGAATATCCACAATCTGAGCATTTGATCTTTCCGTCTTTTTTAGATATTTTAATATCTACTCCCTCTATTTCGGTTTCTTCCGCCATTGCGGATATTCCGAATTCCAATTGTTCTTCATTTAGAAAGGAGTATTCCCCAATCTCGATATTAATTTGGGTTACTTTTTCGATTCCTTCGTCTTTAACGAATTTTATAACCTTCTTGACTACTGATTGTGCCACTGATAGTTCGTGCAACTTTACACCATGCTCATTCTTCTAGATCAACTGCTAATGATGTTGTCGTTTCTATTACACCTTTTATAGAGTGGATATCATCTATAAGATCTTTGGTTAGGCTTGATAATTCTTCGCTTTCTAGTTGAGCGATTATATCGTAAGGGCCAGTGACTGCATCGGCTACAACTACTTCATCTATATCTCTTAACTCTTTGATTACTTCTTTAACTTTTCCTATCTCGGTAGAAATGAAAACATATCCTTTAACCATCTGAATCCCTTATTTATAAGTATATTTAAGTTTTAATTCTTTTGATCGAGAATTTGATCGAAAAACCAAAAAAAATTTATTTTATATTAAATATCTAAGTTAGGCCTCCAATATTCGCCATCTTTTTGTTTATCCATTTCGCTCAATATTTTCATAGCTTCATTTCCTACTTTACTGGCTCTATTCTCTCCTTTCACATCAAACTGGTTGCCTTGTCTATCAGCAAACACTGTACATACACAACCAGATCTAGCCCCGAAAAGATTAGAGGCAGTCATTATGGCTGAAGACTCCATCTCAAAGTTAGTAACGTTGGCTTTTTGAAGATCAGGCAATAAATCTTCCATTCCAGATTGATGATAGTCATTAAATCCTTTTCTTCCCTGCCCTGTGTAAAATGAATCTGTTGATGCCATAATACCAACATGATAGTTATATCCGAGTCTTTCTGCTGCCTCGATAAGTGCCACAACTACCTCATGATCTGCGACGGCAGGGTACTCCTGCATCACATATTCATCTGAAGTTCCTT
This sequence comes from uncultured Thermococci archaeon, assembly GCA_964436705.1. Taxonomy (GTDB): domain Archaea; phylum Methanobacteriota_B; class Thermococci; order Thermococcales; family CAYNOZ01; genus CAYNOZ01. Next base: position 11,897 of record CAYTEI010000002.1, on the reverse strand, counting down.
CTAGTCTAACAGATCCCTTTGCTATAATTAGATCACCAACTTCCATATCTGGTTGTATTGCTCCGCAACTACCAACTCTAATGAAGGTATCTGATCCTATTCTTGAAAGTTCTTCTATAGCTATGGTGGCCGAGGGAGATCCTATCCCTGTCGAGGTTGCTGAGATTCTAGTGTCTTTGTATGTTCCAGTGTGGGTACGATATTCTCGGTGATAGGATTTTTCTTCCTTTTTATCCCAGTATTGCGAGATTTTCGGAATCCTATCAGGGTCTCCTGGTAATAGCACATAACGTGAGACCTCTTCTGGTCCGAGATCTATATGGTATTGTGTTCCTCCTTCTTTTTCAGGTTCCTCTGCCGATTGAAACATTTAATCACCTAAGGTATTTCAAACAAGTGATTGGGTTTTTTAATTTTATTGATTTTTTGTTTTATCTTTCTTAATTTTTTTTGATGATATAACTATCTCCAAAAGATATATAAATTCGGGATAATTAATTTATTGGAAATTTTCCATATGGATATAATTTCGTTAGAGTTACCTTGGATCGAAATTCTTGACCAGTTTTTCAAATATTATTAGAAACTTTTTTTAATGATGATGAAAATATATCATTGGTGATCATGTTGAATGGTGATGTTGACGAAACCGATCTTAAGATCCTTGAAATGCTAGAAAATAATAGTAGAAGACCCTTAAGGGAAATTGGAGAAGAATTAGGGATAGCAACCTCAACAGTATATGAAAGAATGAAAAAAATGGAAGATAATGATATAATAGAAAGATATACAATAGAAAAGAATTTTAAAAAAATAGGATTAAACGTATTATCCTTCGTACTCATAAAAATAAGTTCAGGAAATTACAAAAAAGTAGCAAAGGAAATAAAGGACATAGAAAAAGTACTAGAAGTACACGCAGCCTCAGGAGAGTACGACCTAGTTACTAAGATCGCAACGAAAGACAATTCCAGCCTACAAGATATAGTAGACAGAATAAACGAAATGGACTACGTTGATAGCACACTAACAATGTTCATAATGAATACCTACAAAGAATAATTCCCTCGTTCTATTTCTCTTTCTCAAAACTTCTAAAAAACCCAAAACCAATACAAAGGTATCCCACCAACATTGATTCCAAAAGTTTATATACTGCAATTTGATTCATCTGAAGGAACTGCGGGAGTGTCCGAGCGGTCAAAGGAGCAGGGCTTAGGACCCTGTGGCGCAGGCCTTCGAGGGTTCGAACCCCTCCTCCCGCACCAAAACAACAATCCACAATCGATAGACTTAAGAAAGATGGGTTAATCCTATTAGTTGGTATGGGTCTGTGGTCTAGGTCGGTTATGACGTCACCCTTACAAGGTGAAGGTCGAGGGTTCGAATCCCTCCGGACCCACCATTCTAAATTTTAATGCCGGGGTAGTCTAGCCAGGAACGGCGCCGGCCTTGAGAGCCGGTGGGACTTCCGTCCCGCCTGGGTTCAAATCCCAGCCCCGGCGTATATTTATAAAAAGTTTTCTGACTAGTTTTTTTGGAATTATTGTTAATAGAATAGATAATTTTAGTGTAAAGTATATTTCTTTTAGAGTTTTAGGACTTTTTTAATTATTTTTGATAATTCTTCTGGTTTAGGTGTTGATATGTTTATTCTTATTGAATTTTTCTCTTTTGAGTATTTTACTGACATATTGCTGATATTATTTCTTATCTTTTTTAGGATTATGTTGGGGTCTTCTTTATTGTCCAGGTTTTTGATTATTTGTTCTTTGTTATCTAGGGTTTTGTTAATTATAAGGTTGGAACCGCAGTTTGGACATTCGTTTTTGAGTACGGCTTGTTCTGTATCTTTGATTACAGTTTCATCACAAATTTCACATTCATATTTGGATTTAGTCATCTTTATCACTCCTGAAAATTACAAAGTTATTTGGGTTAAGTAGAAGGATCTGGTTCGATGAAATCGGTTTTAGGCATTATTTTATTGTTAGGGTTCATTGGTTTTAACTTATTTGGTTGTTTTTTTGGTTGGGCTTGGGGGATTAGGGAAGTTAGAGAAAAGTTTTGCCTAGATTGTTTTTCTGGTTTTTGTGGCATTCTTCGATGTTTTTGTTTTTTAGTGTTTATATTTCGTTTGTTTGGTCTTTTTTAGGTTTATGTGGTCTGCGAGTTTATTTCTTCCATTATGTCAGGTTTTAACTTTTATTCTTAGGATTTTTGCTATTTATTTGTTTGGTGTTTTCTAAGGTACTTTGGATTTATATTGTAGGTAGCATCTTCGAAAATCTATTCTGAAAGAATAATAATATAGAAGAACCGGTAAACGGTATTTATTGGTCTATCAAATAAAAAATTAGCATTTTATTACTTGCTGAATTAATTAGATAGACTCAAATTATAATAACCGAATTTAATTTAAGTAATTTTATATAAAATTCTCCATAAATACCTAAAACCAAAGGGACTCCTGTAGACGTCGTTGAAACTATATCAAAGAGAACTTGTAAATTTTAAAATAAATAACCAATCATATCTTTCAAAAGAAATCATCAAGACCCACATACCATTTAAAATTTTCATGAAAAATCTATAAGTAATGATTTCTTAAGGATCTGTAAGTAGGGGGTGATGGCATTCAATAAATTTCCAGAGATAACTGGCAAAACCCTTTCCGGAAAAGAAATAACAATACCAAATGATTTAGAAGAAGATATAGCTCTAATAGGGATTGCGTTTAAGCGTCAGGTCCAAGAAATGCTTGATTCATGGAGTCAACCATTCAATAATGCTTTCAGAGAAGAAAAGAATATAGGTTTCTATGAGATCCCAATGATTGACAGTAAAATCTGGAAATTTTTTTCTGGCTTCATAGACAGTGGAATGAGATCAGGAATTCCCAAAGAAAAACATGACTACGTATTAACCTATTATGGAAATACCGAAGAGTACCAAAACCAACTTTCAATAGAAGAAAAATCTCTAGCATATGTATACCTCATAGATAAGCAAGGAAACATTAAATGGAGCGGGAAAGGTTTTTCAGAGCAAGAAGAGATAGATCAACTTCTGAATAGGGCTGAAGATTTGATTGGCTGAGAAGATCTTTAATTTTTGTTTTAGGGTTTAATTTCGTATCATTTTCAGTGGTAATGTTTTTAGGTTTTCAGATCTATTAGTCTTATATGTTAGATTTCTTGCTTCGTTCATTTTGGTCTCCTTACTTAGTAGGAGCTGGGATTGGTTTGTTGGTTTGTTTATCTTTGCTATTATCTGATAGGGCTATTGGTTGTTCCACGGCATTTGCAAGGACCAGCGGGATGTCTGAAAAGTTTTTAGGCAGGAATGTTAACGAGAAAGATTATTATATTAAATTCGTTCCTAAGATCGAATGGGAATGGATGCTGGTACTAGGTCTTTTACTAGGATCTTTTCTGGCTTCTTTACTATCTGCTGAGTTTAGCATTGTTGTGCTTCCAAGTTTATGGATGGAGAGGTTTGGTGATTCTATTCCGTTGAGGCTGGTCGCCGCGTTGATTGGTGGTGTCTTTATTGGTTTTGGTTCTAGGATGGCTGGTGGTTGTACTAGTGGTCATGGAATTAGTGGTACAATACAGCTTACTATCGGTAGTTGGTTAGCATTTATCTCATTCTTTGTTGGAGGGATAGGGACTGCCATAATTCTATTCAGAATGATAGGAGGGATTTGATGCCTAGTTTGAAGAGGATTCGGGAGAATAGTCGTTTACAGTTGTTGATTGGGTTCTCAATCGGGATCCTTTTCGGTTTTTTACTTCAGAAAGGCGGTGTCACTTACTATGAGATCATTATTTCTCAACTGTTATTGGAGAGCTTTATAGTTTTAAAGGTGATGTTTACTGCGATTATAGTTGGTATGATTGGTGTTTATTCTTTGAGGTACTTTGGCTTAGTGGATCTGCATCCAAAATCTACTCATCTTTCCACTGTAATAGTTGGTGGCCTGATCTTTGGTGTTGGTTTTGCCTTACTAGGTTATTGTCCTGGAACTTCTGTGGGTGGAATTGGGATGGGATCTTTACACGCCTTGGTAGGGGCTCTGGGCATTATCTTAGGTGCCAGTATCTATGCGAACTCTTATCCTCGTATAAGAGATAATCTTGAGAAATGGAGCCTTGGAGATACTACTATTCCCGAGTTTTTTAATGTTAATCCTTGGATCATCATATTGATCTTAGTAACCTTCTTAACGGCATTGATGTATTATATTGAGAGTGCTGGATACTAGGATTAGGTTTTATAGTAGTTTATTTAAGTAGGGATTTGGATATTTGGTTGTGGAATTATGGTTGAAGAAATTACCGTTGAAGATCTTAAAGGGTTGAATGATTCTAATGAGGGTTTTTGTTTAATTGATACTAGGCCTGCTGAGGATTTCGAGGAGTGGCATATACAGGATGCTCTTAATTTTGAGTATTCTCCGTCTGATAAAAGCTTTAAGGTGAGTTACGAGGAGTTAAGAAATCGGTTCGAACTTGAGAGATCTGATAAAATTGTTACAATATGTGCAAAGGGTATTTCTTCCTATGATTTCGCTAAGGACCTAGAAGAAATAGGGTTTAAAGATGTATCAGTAGTTCGTGGAGGAATGGAGGCCTGGAGCGGAGTTTATGACATAGTAGAGATACCAACTAAGAACGATGACCTAGAAATAATTCAATTTCAAAGAAGATCTAAAGGATGTCTAGGATACCTAATAGGATCAAAGAACCAGAAAGAAGCTGCTCTCATTGATATTAGTCGTTACATCGATGTATTTAAAGAGGAAGCTGAGAAGAGAGGATATGAAATAAAGAGAATCTTTGATACACATATACAGGCAGATCACTTAATGGGTGGCAAGGAACTATCAAAAGAACTAGGAATACCATATCACTTAGGGAGCAATGTGGAGAAAAGGGGTCCAGAATTCAACTATGAACCCATAGTGGATGAAGAATTTGTTGTAGGGAAGGTAACTATTAATCCGATTCATACTCCTGGCCACACCACTGAAATGACTAGTTATGAAATAGATGGTGAGGCTATTATTACTGGGGATAGTTTGTTTGTTGAATCTATTGGTAGAACGGAGCTTGAGTTCAGTGGGGATGAAGTGAGGGAAGGTGCTGAGATGCAGTATGAATCTATGAAGAAGATTATGGGTAAGCCTGGGGATATGAAGGTTCTTCCTAGTCACTTTTCTGTGACGTCGGCGGGTGAGTATGTGGATGTGGTTCCGTCTGAACCTATATATTCAACTGTTAAGCATCTTAGAGATAATAATAGGGCTTTGAAGATGGATAAGGATGAGTTTGTTAGTTTTATAGTGGATAATGTTCCTAGTAAGCCTCCTAATTATGAGGAGATTATTTCAGTTAATCTAGGTAGGAAAGAGGTTGAGAGTGAGTCTGATGCGATTGAGTTGGAGCTTGGTCCTAATAGGTGTGCGGCGTCTGAGGAGAGTATGGTGTCTAAGGAGTAATTCTTTTTTTATTTGAATTTTTTTAGTAGTTTTTTGTAGAATTTGGATTGGTTTTGGTTTGTGAGTTTTTTTACTACTAGTTCTGGTGTGCTTGTGGCTAGGTGGTTCTTTTTTGGTGAATGGTTTACCATTAGTTCCATTTCTTCGTTGAGTCCTTGGGCTTCTATTCCGTCGACTGGTATTTCTATGTTTGATTCTTCTCTTATTTTTTCTGCTAAGTGCGTTACAAAGACTGTTGTGTCGTTGTTTGTTTTTAGGTTTTCTAGTATTCCTGCGATTATTTTTGCGCTTGCTCCTGGTTCTGTGATGTTTTCTAGTTCATCTACTAGTACTAGTTTTGATTTGTTTGAGGTTAGTAGGTCTTCGAATTCTCTTAGTACGGATTCGAATGCTCCTGAACTCATAGTTCTCTTGACCGCTCGATAATAATATATCTCATCAACTATTCCTACTTCTGCGGGTTTTGCAGGGACTGGGAACCCCATATGGCTTAGGATGTATGTTTGGGTTATAAGGTCGAGGGTTGAGGTTTTACCTCCGCTGTTTACTCCGGAAAGAAGAGTAATATCTTCTACGTAGTAGTTTATTGGGTCTGGATTTTGGATGAATAGGTTTCTTCCTTGGCTTATTTTGAATCCTTTTTCTTCTGTGATCTTTGGTAGGGTCATTTCGTTTTTGTTTATGAATTTTTTTATGGCTAGGGCAACATCAAGTTCTAAAACTTCTTTTACAAGTGTTTTAATCTTTTCTTTGTATTTCTTTAGTTCTCTCGCTATCTCGATCTTAACTTCTAAAGACTTTTCATTATATTTTTTTCTTAGTTCTGATTTTAATTGGTTGAGCGTTTTTTGGTTGGGTTTTATAGGGAATTTAACTGTTCTTGGGAATATGTCAAGGGCTATTTGCTCCTCCTCAAAATCCAGTCCTAGTTCAGAAACTAGTTCATCGATTTTTTCTTCAACTATTTCTTCAAATTCTTCTCTAAGCTCTAAACGGGCGAGAGTTTCAGCTTCTTCTCCTTGGCTAACAAGATCAAGAAGATCAGAACCCTTAATCGTGATTTCTCTTTTCTCAAGGATCTCCTTAATCTCTTGGTTAAGCTCTGACTCTACTCTCCCAACGACATCATCGATTCTATCTAAGATACTTTCAACACGTTGTAGTTCTTCATCCCCCTCAACTTTTCCTCTTTCATCAACCTGTTCCAGTAAGTTAAGAACGTCTTGGAGTTCGTTATCAGTGAAGTTGGATAGATGTTCTGATTCGATCTTCTTTCTTACTCTTATAGCGTTTTTAATTGAGGAAAGATTTTCAGAGAAGAAGGAGAGAGTTTTTTCCGGAACTACCTCAACGGGATCCTCCAAAGCACCTGGTTTATATTCAACCGATCTTGAATCAATATCAAGCCTGGAAACAGAATCATCGATCAAATATACTTTTTTTTTTTTTTTTACTAGGTTCTGTATCTCTTTTCGGTTCTCTATGGTTTTGGTAGGGACTTCGGGTAAGACTTTATTTGCTTTTTTTAGTTTTTCTGGGTCTTTGGAGATCATTACGCGATCCCAGGATCTAGTCTGGTTAGGATCTTTCAGGGAGGTTACTTTGGCGAGCTCGTTCTCTACTTCTTTCTTTATTTTTATTTCTTTTATTTTTTGTATGTATTTTCTTACTTCTTTGATCCTGGTTTTTGAGTTGGTTGGGAAGTAGATATTTAGTTTGGATTGGCCATAATCTGTTTTTGCGTTTTTCTTGATTCTTTTTTGGATTTTGTCATAGATTTTGTCGGCGGTACTTGTTCGGAGTAGATCATCGCTGCTATATTCGTGTGCTACTGCGTTTCTGATGATTCGGGCGGCTTTTCCATCACTTAAACCGGAGCTTGTTAGTTCATGTACTTTTCCGTGTTGGATTATTCTTAGGGCTTTTTCTTCTGTACCGAAATGGTTTTTTAGTTTTTGGGAGGTTTTGTTTCCTATGCCTTTTATTTCTGTGAGTGAGTTGTATGAGTCTATGCTTAGTGGATCAAGATCCAATTATTTCACCAGGCCCTGAATACTACACAATAATTGGTAACTAATTAATAACTTTCGACTTCATAGAAAAGGATTATCTTGTGTATTAAAGAAAAGAGGAGGGATAGAGAAATGTTTTTTAGTTTGTTTTTCGTTCTGAGAGTTCTAGGTGGTCTTTTTCGATTTCTACTATTGCGTTGAATAGTTCTTCTAGTTCTTGTGTTTCTGCTTCTTGGGCGAATTGGGTGTATTTTGTTATGGCTCTGTCTTCTCTTCTGTGTGCTTCTTTGTAGTTTTGTTGGGCTTTGTTTGAGCATTCTTCGTAGGTTGGGATTTCTTCTTCTGGTACGTCTATTACTTCTGCTAGGGCTTCTGCGTGTTCTGCTTCTATTTTGCCTAGTCTTTTAAAGATTGCTGCTTCTTTTTCGTTTTCTGTTTTCTTTGCGGCGCATGCATAGAACTTGGCGTTATCTATTTCTAGTTCTATAGCGGCTAAGACATTTTCTCTTGATTCTTTTGATACTTCTTCAGGCATTAACCTATCATATTCCTCTAATTCGTTAATATATTCCTCATGAGCCCCACAGTACGGGCAATTCTTGGGTTTAGACTCTCCAAGGTAGGTTTCACCACAGACTTCACATCTGTAAGCCTTAAATATTGACAAAGTAATCACCACAAAATGAATAGATAAATAGAGATAAAGGTGTTTCGATCCCCTACATAAAGAAGATGAATAGAAGGGGATTAGGTGTTTATTTTTCTTTGGAATTCTTTTTTTAGGTCTTTTATTGGTATGCTTCCTGCGTAGAGTATTGTGTCGTGGAAGATTTTTTCTGTGAAGTCTTCTCCCATCTCTTCTTTGATTTCTTGTTTTAGGTCTTTGATCATGTGTTTTCCTAGTAGGTAGCTTAGTTGGTAGGCTGGGTTCTGGGTGTAGCGCTTAACTTCTGCCACTGCATCGTCTTCATCCATTCCAACTTCTTCTTTCATGAATTCAACGGCTTCATCAAAGCTCATTTCCCCTCTGCTAAGCTTTACGTCTACAATGATTCTGGCGGCTCTCCAGACTAGGTCCTTTGTTTGCAGGAGTCTTGACTCTGGTGTATCATCGAATCCTTTTTCTTTCATCATTTCTTCGCAGTAGTGCGCCCAACCCTCCACCATCTCTGTGGCCTGTGTCATTATTCTGAAGTAGTCATCATTAGTAGTTGATGCTGCTAGTTGTAGGTGGTGCCCTGGGTAGCCTTCGTGGATTGAGGTGTTCCTTATATCCCAGTAAGAATGGTTGTTGAGGGCTTCTTCGTTCTCTGGTGGTGTTACCATGTAGATTCCTTCTTTTGTTGGGTCGTACTTTGCTGGTGGCATGTAGGCGGCGAATGGGATTACGTGGCGTAGGAATTCTGGTGTTTCTGTGACTTTTAGTTCTTCGTTTTCTGGTAGTGTGGCTATTTCGTTGTTTTTTACGTATTTTTTGGCGTCTTGGATTCCTTCTTTGTACCTGTTTAGTGCTTCTTGGAAGTTGTTGGGTGTTTTGGTTTTTACTTGTTCTATTACTTCTTGGGTTTCTTTTTCTGGGTTGATTTGTTCTGCGTATTTCTTCATTCTTTTTTTGTGTTTTTCTAGTAGGTTTTCTCCGAGTTCGAGTATTTCTTGGGAGTTGTATCCTAGTTTTCGTTTTTTTAGGAGTTCTTCGAATTTTTGTTTTCCGATGGCGAATTCCTGTTTTGCATCTTCTTTTTGGGTTTCTAGGTATTCTTTGTACTCTTCTAGGGCTTTTTTTGCTGTTTTTATTGATTTTTTTAGTTCTTCGTTTTCTTTTTGGGGTAGTTCTTCTTTTCCTAGTTTTTGTATTAGGTCTAGGAGGATTGGTAGTTGTTCTGTGCTTTCTATTTCCATGTCTATCCATAGCTCTATGGGGTCTTCTAGTTTGGTTTTTTCTTGGTCGATTATTGTTGGTATGTCTTTGATTCTTTCCTTGATGCTTTTGATTCTTTTTTTGAGTGGGGCGAAGTCTCTTTTTATTAGTAGGAATAGTCCGTTTCCGATTGTGTCTGCTACGCTGGGGTTTTGTTTCCATTGTTGGATGGTTTGTTTATGGAATAGGTTTTTCTTGATGGTGTAGAGTCCTAGGTCTCTGTTGACTTGGTTTTCTTTGTTTAGTTCTTCTGGGTTTATGTTTTGTAGTTCTTTTTTCCAGTTTTTTAGGAGTTCGATGTCTTCTTGGTATCTTTTCTTATTTATTTTTGGTAGTTGGTTGTCGTATTTATGTATTCCGAGTCCTGTGGCGATTGTAGGGTTTCTTTTCATCTCAGTTTCGAATATTTCTTCTTCCAAATCCTTAAATCTCTTATTAGTTGGTTCATTCATATTTATTCCTCAACAAAAAAGTGTATTCTTAGATCCTTTCGTTATGGATTATGTTCGGATCTTGGAGGTGATCCTTAAAAATTATTGGATAAATTGTTATGGTTACCGGTGGAATTGACAGATCTAAGGGGAAGGTTTTTAATCATAATCAAAGAAGTAAAGAATGAGAGGAGGAATTATTCTATGAAATTTAAGGGAATAGGAATTGATGATGTAGAAGTCCATATACCAAATGTATCATTAAGTTTAACTGAGACGTATGCGGAAGCAAAGAATCAAGACCCAAAAAAATTCTCAAAAGGATTAGGAGTAAAAAGATCAACGCTGCCTGATACTTATGAGGATCCTGCTACGATGGGGGCGAATGCTGCGCTTAGACTAATTGAGGAGAATGTGGAGGTTGAGCCGGAGAAGATTCAGAGGATCGCGGTGGCGACTGAGTCTAGCTGGGATAGATCCAAACCAATAAGCACATATATCGCCGGTATGCTTGAGGATAAGCTTGGTGAGGGCTGCCTGGATCAGGCTGGAAAGACTGAGCATAAGTTTGCATGTATAGCTGGTACTCAAGCACTTAATGACACAATTAATGAGTTAGCTATGGAGTTTGGTGAGGGTGATTATGGATTAGTTATTGCAACTGATACTGCTTGGTATGAGAAGGGTTCTAGTGGAGAACCAACACAGGGCGCTGGTGCAGTAGCCATGCTCGTCACTAAGAATCCTAGATTAGTTGATCTGTCTGTAGGTAGGGGCAGGATGGGAACCGATGAAACAGACTTCTTGAAGCCTGAGCAGCAGTATCCGAATGTTGCTGGTAAGAGATCTATGAATGTTTATTTAGTGCATATGAAAGGAGCTCTTGATAATTTTCAGGGGGCGATTGGTGAGAAGGTTAATCCTGATGATCTGAATTACACGGCTTTTCATATTCCGTTTCCTAAGATGGCTGAGAAGGCTGCTCCTCTTGGTTTCCGGAATTTGGCTAGGGGGACGGAGAAGGAAGAAGAGATAATAGATCAGGTTGGAGAGCAACCAAATAGGGAAAACTATGAAACTGCTGAAGAATTCTTAGAAGCTGAAAAAGAATATGAAGAAAATCTATCTAAATCTACGACGTACCAGGATTTTTATGAGAGATCTGTAAAGCCTACTCTTCGGATTTCTAGGAATACTGGTAACTGGTATACTGGTTCAGTTCATCTTGCTAGGGTTTCTGGTTTGTTGGATGCTAAGCTGAATGGTTTGGATAATGGTCTTATGATGCTTGGTAGTTATGGTAGTGGTGCGCAGGCGGAGATACATGCCGAGAAGATTCAGCCGGGCTACAAAGATGTTCTTAGGTTCGGTATTGATGATATTGAGCGCCGTATTGAGGGTACTTATGATCTTGGTTGGAGTGAGTATCAGGAGTTGCATGATCATCATAATCATGCTAAGTCGTTTAGTACTGAGAGGTTTACGGTGCCTAGTGGTGAGTTCGTTTTCAAAGATATTGGTGAGATGGGTGAGCGGCTATACGAGTACATTGAGTAGATATGTAGTTTGATTTTTTCTTTTGTTTCTAGTTTTTTGGATATTTTTTGTTTTGTTTTTTAGGTTTATATATACGTATTTCCGCTGGTATCACAGGTCCCCCTGAATCAAATGACTTGGATGGAGCGGGTGTGGGGAAACTGGGATTTATTCTTAGAGTTGGGTTTGTTTATTGAGGTTCTAGTAAATTTGTAGTTATGGTTATTTGGGGTATGAGTAGGGTGTAGGGTTTTGGAGTTTTCTTGGTTTGGGTTTTGGGTGGTGGTTTTGGGGGGTTGAGTGGGTGTGGTAGCCGTGAATAAGGCATGTTTCTTGGTTGTCGTTGGGGGGTTTGTGGGTTTGGTTCTTTTTTTGGTTGATTTGTTCAATTGTTGAATGGGTATTTGGATGAGTGACTCAGTGGAATAGTTGAGATGTCTAAGAAGGGTCAGTTGGTGGTTCCTAAGAAGATAAGGGAGGATGAAGGGTTTAAGGCT
>CAYTEI010000001.1:137228-153681 GCA_964436705.1 uncultured Thermococci archaeon | reverse complement strand
CTAGGGCTCGGAGATGTGTATAAGAGACAGATATTAACGAAATAGGGGAAGAAAAGGGAAAAGGATACAACATCAATGTGCCTTTACAACCGAAGACCTCCGATGAAGGATATCTTAAAGTGGTTAATGAAATATTTAATCCAATAGCTGAAGAATTTGATCCTGATGTTATGGCACTTCAAGCTGGTCAAGATAATCACTTCACAGACCCTATCACTAGTTTAAACCTAACTGCCAGAGGATATGCAGATATGATGAACATCGCAGTGAATACAGCAAAAGAGATCTGTGATAACAAAATAATTTCAATTCTAGGCGGAGGTTACGGAATAGAGGGCGGTCTCCCATACACTAACCTAGCTGTTATAGCAAGTTTAGCAGGACTGGATACCAAAAGTATCCGAGAGCCAAAAAACTACAGAAAACCAGACTCAGAGACAAATTTAAACGAAATAGAAAACACAATAAGAAAAATAAAAGATACACAAAGAGATTACTGGAAACTCTAAAAATAAAATATAACTTTAATCTACTAAAACACATTGTAATTAAATAATACACATATGAAGCTGTTATACACTAGTATTTTAGAAACTACAATTAACTCAATTCAAGTTAATGGTTCAAGTAATATTCGTATGTTTTTTATTGTGGGATTGTTTAGTATCATCGTGAGTTAGTATGGTTTCTATTTATAAGGATCAGCGTGTTGGAATTTTTGTTGACGTTCAGAATATGTATTATTCAGCTAAGAAGCTTCATAGTAATAAGGTTGATTTTGAAACTCTTCTTGATAAGGCAAGTCAGAATCGAAAGGTAGTTCGGGCTATTGCTTATGCTATTAAGTCTGAAACCCCTGATGAAGCAAATTTCTTTGAGTTATTGGAGAATTTTGGTTTTGAGGTGAAGAAAAAGCCTTTGAAAGTTTATTACGGTGGGGCTAAGAAGGGTGATTGGGATATGGGTATTGCTATTGATGCGATGAAGATGGTGGATAAGTTAGATGTTGTTTGTTTGGTTACTGGTGATGGTGATTTCAAGGCTTTAGTTGACCACTTAAAAGCTAATGGTGTTCGTGTAGAAGTTATGGGTTTTGATGAAAGTACGGCTAAGGAGTTAAAGGAATCAGCGAATAATTTCTTGAATATGAGTAAGAATAAAAACACTTTCTTGATGTAAGATCTTCTTATTGGCTTAAAATCATCTATTTCTAATCTTCTAAATTTTTTATGTTATGAGATCTTAAATGGTACTTGCTTTGGTAAAGTTTTCTTGGAAATTTTTACAAAACTTTTATAAGGGGTAAGCCGTATTTCTATTTAGTCCTTATAGGAGAGTCGCAGCTTTTCTATAGGACAGATTACAGTATTAGTGAGGTGAGAATTATGAAGGGAACAGTTAAATGGTTCAACCCACGTAAGAACTTCGGATTTATCGAAGTCGATGGGGAAGACGATCATTTCGTACACGATAGTGAGATCGTCGATGGTTCAAGACTTGAAGAAGGCGACGAAGTTGAATTCGTAGCCGAAGAAAGTCCAAAAGGACCGCAAGCTACTAACGTTAAAAAAGTATGATTAATTGACTTTAAAATCATTAATCAATATATTGTCTATAATTTCTTCTATATTTCCATTAAATTTTTTCTAATAAAGAGTTAATTCAAATTTCTTATAAATCTAGGTACCCTATTGTATAAATAAATTCAATTTAATAAATATATATTGGTATTTATTAGGTGTTAAGATGCATTACCGTGAATTTGGAGAAATTGATTGGAGACCTTCAGCTTTAGGATTTGGAGCGATGAGGCTTCCAACTAAAAACGATGAAAGAGATAATATTGATGAGGAAAAAGCTATTAAAATGATAAGATACAGTATAGATAATGGTGTGAACTATATCGATACTGCTTGGCCCTATCATGGAGGTAATAGTGAAAGAATTGTTGGAAAAGCCTTGGAAGATGGTTATAGGGAAAAAACTAGGATTGCAACCAAGCTACCTTCCTGGGAAATAGAAAATCCCGAAGACCCCGATCATTATCTAGATAAACAGCTTGAGAAGCTTGGAACTGATCATATCAACTTTTACCTATTACATGCCCTAAATCAAGAGTATTGGAACAACTACATGAAGCTTGAAATGGACATATTCGATTGGTTAGAAAATAAAAAAGAAGAAGGAAAAATCGGAAATATTGGATTTTCATTCCACGATGATTTAAATCTCTTCAAAGAAATCATTGATTCCTATGATTGGGATTTCTGCCAGATCCAGTATAATTATCTAGACCAAGAATTTCAAGCTGGTAAAGAAGGGCTCAAATATGCTTCAACTAAGGACATCGGAGTTATCGTTATGGAGCCATTAAGGGGAGGTAAACTAGCTCAAGAACCTCCAAAACCTATAAAGAACATCTGGAAATCAACAAATGAGAGTCAAAATGCAGTTGAATGGGCTCTAAAATGGTTATGGAATCAACCAGAAGTTTCACTAGTACTTAGCGGTATGACAACAATGGAACAGGTCAAAGAAAATATCGAGATCGCTGATCAATCTGGAATTAATGATCTAGATGATGAAGAACTTGAAGCTGTCAATAGAGCTAAAGAAAAGTATCAAGAGATTTCCCCTGTGAATTGTACTGGTTGTAATTACTGTGTTCCATGCCCTAATGGAGTTTCTATTCCTAGGAACTTTAGACTCTATAATCGAGCAAAGATCTATGACGAGTTCGACGACGCTAAAGGAATTTATGAAAATATGGATGATGATAGTAAGGCCAGTGCCTGTATTAGGTGCGGAGAGTGTGAAAAGGTCTGTCCACAGAATCTGGAGATCATGGATCAGCTTGAGAAGGTTGCAAGCTACTTTGAGGAATAAAACTCTTTTCTTTCTCAAATCCTTCTATAACAAAAAACTAATATTAATTTTTTACTTTTCTCGAATAATGTATTTTAATATGATGTTAGAGTCCATATATAGAAATTTGATAATTATAAGTATTGGAAAGACAGAAATAGTAGATTTAAGATAAGAAATCTTTTTCAATTTAATCTCCAATATATTGAGAGTAAAGACTTTTAGCCCTTTTAGGATTATTAGTCCCTTTTATTATTGCTCTACCGTTACTGAAAATAGTGAAATTATACTCATCAACGTTGAATTTTATTATCGCCCCTTTATTATTTACTTCTCCAACCTCTCGAAGCTTATCTTCTAGTAAATTAAGATCTATTTCCTTGTTCTCCGCAGGCGAAATCTGTACTGATTCTCTACCACATAGAGTTTTAGTTCCGCTCGGTTCTTTTCTTAAGTACTCAAATTCTCTCTTTTGACAAGAGGGACATTCCTCGTTTATCGGGAGATCGAGTTTTTCAAATTCGTTAGACCAAAAATCAATCGTTAACAATCTTCCTATATTCTCATCTGATCCTATTAATAATTTCATTGCTTCTAACGATTCTAAATTTCCGATTACTCCAGAGGCTGAGTTAAGAACTCCAACAGTATCACAAGTCCAGGTCGATCCTGATTCCGGTTCTTCACCAACCATACATCGGAAGCATGGAGTTTCCCCTGGAACGATCGTCATTAACATTCCAGTATCTGAAACAGCACCTCCATAAACCCATGGTATATCATGCTTTATTGCAGCATCATTAATCAACAACCTTGTTGAGAAATTGTCAGTCCCATCCACAATCACGTCTACTCCATCAATGAATCCTTCAATATTTTCAGCGTTGATCTCATCTATTATGCTTTCGTATTCAATATCTGAGTTAACTTCTTTAAGGTGTCTAACAGCTGCTTCTGCTTTAGCAACTCCGTTCTCTGCATCTTCTTCTGTGAAAAGTATTTGTCTTTGAAGATTACTTAGTTCAACAATGTCTCTATCAATGACCGTGATCTTACCGACTCCAGCGCGCGCAAGATTATTAGCTATTACACTACCTAAGGCACCAACACCTATAATTAAAGCATGAGAATCCAATAGTTTTTTCTGACCTTCTTTACCTATCTTTTCAAACAAAGTTTGTCTTGAGTATCTTTCCAACACGGTTACACCCACCAGATCCAATCCTCAGTAATCTTGCATTAATTGCAACTATTACAGTACTTAGACTCATTAACAAAGCTCCAACAGCCGGACTAAGTATTATATCATATCCAAAAAGTATTCCAGCAGCTAAAGGAATTGCAAAAGCATTGTAGCCAGTTGCCCAGCCAAGATTTTGAATCATCTTACTATAAGTCTTATTAGACAAATTCATAGCCATTAAAACATCTTCAGGACTATTCTTCACTAGTATTATATCAGCACTTTCTATCGCTACATCGGTTCCAGCACCAATCGCTATACCTATATCAGACTGAATTAACGAAGGTGCATCATTGATACCATCACCGACCATCGCCACTGTATACCCCTCCTGTAACTCTTTAACCTTTTCAGACTTTTCATCAGGCAATACCTCCGCATAGTATCCGTCCAAATTTAATTCATCAGAGACCCATCTCGCCACTTTTTCATTATCCCCAGTTAACATGTATACTTCTATCCCCATATCATGCAATTTTTCCACTGCCGCTTCAGATTCTGGCCTAATTTTATCAGCCAAGGCAATTGCACCTCTTAATTCATCATCAATTACTAAAAATACAACAGTTTTACCCTTATCGAGAGCATCATTTACTTCTTCATCTTCTTGCCAGAGATCCATTTCCTTCAAATACTCAGGACTAGCTATCTTAACATTTCGTCCTTCTATTTTGGCTTTACCTCCTCTACCAGTAATCGAATCAAAATCCTTAACATCATAAAGATCTAAATTCCTCTCATCAGCCTTTCTCATTATACCTTGTCCTATTGGGTGCTCGGAATGGCTTTCAAGACTAGCAGCATAATTCAATACTTCATCTTCATCCATATCAGATAATGTTATAATATCATTTACAGCAAATTCTCCTTCAGTTAAGGTCCCAGTTTTATCAAAAACTAATGTATCAACCTCTCTAATTTTTTCAAAGGCATCTCTCTCCCTAATTAATACTCCTTCCTGTGCCGATATAGATGTTGATCTTGAAACAACCAATGGAATAGCTAGGCCCAACGCATGGGGGCAGGTGATAACCATTACAGTAACCATTCTTTCCAAAGAAAACGCAAAGGAACTCCCATAGTAAATCCAAACTCCCAAAGTAATCAAACCAGCTGTAATAGCTATAAAAGTTAGCCAAAGTGCAGCTCTATCTGCCAAATTCTGAGTCTTTGACTTAGACTCTTGTGCCTCCCTTGCCAATTTAAGAACTTGGCTAAGGTAAGAATCATCTCCAGTTTTTTCTACTTCAACCTTAAAAGAACCTTCAGAATTCACCGCTCCACCAATCACTTCATCATCCTCTTCTTTGAAAACTGGCTCTGATTCTCCAGTAACCATGGACTCGTCAATACTAGCTTCTCCTTCAATAATAGTTCCATCAACAGGAATTTTCTCTCCTGGTTTAACAAGGACTTTATCTCCTTCATCCAATTCATCTACTTTAACATCCTTATTTACTTCATTTGTTATTAAGTGAGCTTCCGTTGGCATTAATTTCACTAATTCTTCCAAAGCTTGCGAAGCTCCAAGTAGGGATTTCATCTCAATATAATGTCCTATTAACATTATATCGATTAAGGTGACGAGTTCCCAGAAAAAAGTTTTCCCAGATAATCCGAAAGTCACAGCAGCACTATAAATAAACGCAACACTAATAGCCAAGCTAATTAAAGTCATCATACCGGGCTTTTTATCACCTAACTCATCAAAAAACCCGGTTAAAAAAGGTTTTCCTCCATAAAAATATATGAAAGCAGAAATAACAAACAACAAGTATCGGTCACCAGAGAATGAAAAACTAAAACCAAAAAAATCCTGAATTAAAGGAGAAAGAGCCAAAATAGGAACAGTGAAAATCATAGAAACAATGAAACGTCGCTTAAAATCTTCCATCATCATTCTATGATGCTCAGCCTGGGACATCTCATTTTCCACGGTACCTTGATCCATTTCTTGTTCTTGATTTACATCAGGCATTTAATCACCAAACTCTTAACACTATAAATGGATCGTTTCAATTAAGCTATAAAAAACTTACCTAAAAATAAAAATCTGGTTTATCTAACTAGTTATTCTTTAAGTTTTCTTTTTCTGTTTTCATACTCTTCACTATCAACCTCTCCATTCGCATATCTTTCATTAAGAATATCCAAAGCCGATTTAATTTCCTCTCCACTTTCATTATCCTTATTAAAACCTAAATAATCTCTCAGTACAAGATATAGAATTATTAACGCCGGTATCCAGAAAACAAACATAAACATTTAATCACCAGTGCCCTCTAATTTATCTCTTCTTTTCCCATATTCCTCTTCATCTATTTCTCCTCTAGCGAATTTCTTATCAATGATCTTCATAGGATCATTCCTCTCAGATGAATTATCCATCTGAACAATCCATTTAATTAAAAATACTGATCCTATGATAACTAGACCCCCAAAATATTATCATCAGGACCCCCATACTCAGAATCCCAGACTCCACATATGTCCAAAATCCATCATATGAAATGCCCAATCTTTGTGCATTAAATCCGTCCTCAAAGCATTGAATTATTGTAAAAAACCTTGATTCATTATTTCAAACATTTAAACACCAAATTTTATTATAAAATTTATATTCATAATTAATTAGATAAGAAAAAAGAAAAAGTTATATATATTCTTCAGGATTTTCATCGAATTTAGTTTTACATCCTGGAGCGCAAAAGTAATAGGTTTCTCCCTCGTACTCTGACTCCGCTGGAGCATCTTCTGGATCTACTTCCATTCCACATACTGGGTCTTCGGCCATTAAAACACCTCCTATTTGAAATTTTATCATTCGTCCAAAGTTTTAAATCTTTTTTAATTAAATATAAGACCCCTTTAATCTGATTCATCAAGATCAACGGATACATCAACATTTTTCAATCTGTTTGAGTTAGATACAACTGTTATCGAGCTCATAGCCATAGCTGCCTCTGCAAAAAGTGGATGCATTATTCCTAGAACTGCAAGTGGGATCATAGTAACATTGTATCCAAATGCCCAAACCAGATTTTGCTTGATTTTCTTGAAAGTTTCTCTTGACAATTTAACCGCACTTACAACATTAGATAATTCTCCTCTGACTAATACGACTTCACCAGCTTCAATTGCAATATCAGTCCCTGTTCCAATTGCTATTCCAACATCTGCCTGTGTTAGAGCTGGTGCATCATTTATACCATCTCCGACCATGGCAACTCTCTTGTCTTCGTCTTGTAATCTTTTTATCTCGTTTGCTTTCTCGTCTGGTAATACTTCAGATAGTACTCTGTTTATTCCAGCTTTTTCCGCCACAGCTTGAGCTGTTCTTTGATTATCTCCAGTGATCATCGCTGTATTAAGACCCATATTCTTAAGTTTATCAATAGATGGTACTGTGTCATCTTTTAATGTGTCAGCTACTGATAGAGCTCCAATCAATTTTCGATTTTTGGCTACTAGACTTGTGGTTCTTCCTTTATTCTCCCAGTTTTCTATTTTTTCACTAAGTTTGGATATGTCAATTTCCTCTTCTTTCATTAGCTTTCTTGTTCCAATCAAGACCTCATCACTATTTATAGTTGCTCTAAGTCCCTTTCCTCTTACTGCTTCAAAGCTTTGCGGTTCATCAATATCAATGTCACTTTCTTCTGCTCCTTCAACAATTGCTTCTCCAATTGGGTGTTCTGAGCTGGATTCAGAACTTGCGGCTAATTTTAGTACTTCTTGTTCTGATATTCCATCAATAGATGCCACGCTTGTTAATGACATTTCACCTTTTGTCATCGTCCCGGTTTTATCGAAGACGATTGTGTCAACGTCTTTTAGGGCTTGTATAGCTTCACCTTTCTGTATTAATATACCATTTTCAGCACCTTTTCCACTACCAACCATTAATGCAGTTGGAGTTGCTAATCCAAGTGCACATGGACAAGCTATTACTAAAGTAGCTATTCCAGCGAATATCGCTAGCATCGCTGGACTTAGTGTTAGATCTATCCATGGTAGAGTTCGTTCGAGAGTTTGAGCTAAGAAATCTATTGACCCTGGAACGGTAAGCCAAAGACCAACTGTTACAAGAGCTATGGTTAGTACTGATGGAACGAAGTAACTGGTAACTTTATCTGCAAATTTTTGAATTGGTACACTAGTTGCCTGAGCTTCTTCTACCATTTCTATTACTTGGGATAAGAATGTGTCTTTTCCTACTTTTGTCGCTTTTACTTTCAGTACACCGTTTTGATTAATTGTGGATCCTATGACTTCGGTTCCTTCTTCTTTGTGTACTGGTACTGATTCTCCAGTTACCATCGATTCATCTACTGAGGATTCTCCTTCGATAACTTCCCCATCAGTTGGGATTTTTTCTCCTGGCTTTACTTTCATTATGTCTCCTCCTTCGACTCTATCTACTGGTACTTCTTTTTCCTCTCCGTCTTCTATTATTGTTGCTGTATCTGCTTCTAGTTCCATTAGTTTTTTAATTGCTTCCGAGGCTTTTCCTTTAGCTCTAGCTTCTATATATCTCCCCGTTAGATGAAAAGCCATTATCATAGCTCCGACTCCGGCATAATTTAGTATAGGAGTAAATAGAGTAGATGGGCCGGTTATAAATGCTGAAAAAGATCCAAGAAATATTAGTACATCCATATTTGCTGATCCATGAGCAATATTTTTCAAAGCACTCTTATATGTGCGTCTTCCAGCATAGAAGATCACTGGTATAGCTAAAAGAGTCATTCCCATATTATATATAGTTTCAGTTGGCCAGACAATGCCAAAGATCATCTCCGGTATCATCCAAGCTATTATTGGAATAGATAAGCCCCAAGCTATCATCATCCTTTTTTTTGCTTTTTCCACTTCTTCCATGCCTTTATCCTTTTTCTCCTCAGATTCAACCCCATAGCCGGTATTTTCTACAGTTTTTATTAAATCTTTTTTCGTAATCTTATCTGGAAAATATGTGATTCTAGCTTTTTCAGTTGCAAGATTGACACTTGCTTCTTTTACTCCTTCCTGGTCTGAGAGGGATTTTTCTACTGTATCAGCGCAAGATGCACATGTCATATCGTTTATAATGAGAGTAATTTCATCAAATTTCTCTCCTTCTTCTGTTATTCCTTTTGGTTCGTATCCTGATTTATTAATTGTTTCTGCCATTTCTTTTACATTAGTTTTTTCTGAATCATAATTTATTGATGCTTTTTCTGTAGCTAAATTTACGTTTACATTTTCTACGCCTTCTATTTTATCTAATGATTCTTCAATTGTTGCTACGCATGATGCACATGTCATTCCTTCTACATCGATGTCAGTTTTCTTTTTGGTTTCACTTTCTACCTTTTTCGTCATCCCAACACCATATGTCATTTAATGATATATCATATTTAAATGTTTCGGATAAAGATACATATATAAAAATTAAAATTTTAAATAGAATATAATATTCCGCCTAAAGATACCTATAAAACCTTTAAAACAATAATTATAACTTAAAGAGTCCTAAATATTAAGATAAAAATTTCTTTATAATTTTCCCACTATAATTTTTTTTTAATAACAGCCATTAGAAGGAAATAAAATCAAAAAAAGTATCTCATTATCCTAAAAGATCAAGAACAGTAAGTGTTAAAACCTTAGATGTCTCAACCACTGAAGATAACTTTACATATTCATCCGCCGAATGATAATTCTCTCCGTCCGGACCCGTTATGATAGTTGGTATCTCACCAATACTACTTAATAAATTAAAGTCCCCAACAGTATTGTAATAATCTATCGTAGCCTCCTCATCGTTTAATTCTTTCCAAGATTTCTGTACAGATTTAACTATCTCCTCATCTTCATCAATTACATAAGGCTTAAATCCCCACTCTGAATCAGGTCTATCTCTTAGTTTTACTTCCACCTGGGATCTTAAATTCAATGAGTCGACAAGTTTTCTCATTTGATTTAAAACAGTATCTCTATCTTCACCTGGCACTACGTGTCTAAAGACCTCAATTTTACACTTGTCAGGAACCGATAATGGTTCCCCACCGCCATCAATACCTATTACACAGAGTTTGCCTTCGCCCAATTTTGGATGCGAAGCCAAATCCAAATTATTCAAAGAATTCACAATCTTTGATGCATCCTCGATGGCATTTATTCCTTCTTCCGGTTCCGATCCATGAGCAGGCTTTCCTTTAACATTAATTTCATACTTATAACTACCCTTACTCCCTAATATCACAATAGGATAGTCTGATTTATTAGAAAGACCTCCAGACGGTTCAGGAATTATTGAATAATCAAAATCATCTATAAACCCGTCTTTAATAAGCTGATAAGATCCTAATCCATAAGGCCCCTCCTCATCAATTACTCCAGTGAAAACTAATTCACCTTTCAAATCCACATCATTATTTATTAAAGCTTCTAAAGCTAACAAAATAGCTGCTATACCACCCTTCATATCTAAAGATCCTACCCCATACAACTTCCCATCATTTACATACCCCTTATACGGAGGTTTGCTCCACCCCTCACAGAGATTAATCGTATCAAGATGCCCATTGAGAAGAAGCTTAGGGCCCTTAGAATCACCATTATACCTAGCAACAATATTATTACCTTCAAAATCAACAACTTCTTCTTCCTTAACTGGATATAATTCTGTTTCCAAACCTATCTCATTACATCTTCTCTTAACATAATTAACTATTTCTTCCTCATGAAAAAAAGGACTCCTTATTTCTACTAAATCTCTTAGCAAATAAATAACCTTTTTTTCACTTATATAATCTAAAACCGATTCCTTAACATCATCACGGATCATGGAAACACCATAGCAGGGGGTATACAAGCCAACTATCACTAAACACTTAAGTGCATTGACCCTAAACCGATTTCAATTACTCATAAAACTTCACCAAACTAAAGTATATATAAAGAAACAAAGGAATTTTTTTCTGATCTAAATTCAACTCTCCACTAGAGTCTTTTTTCTTCTTAATTCGGCAATTATTCCTGAGAATGAGCGATCTTATAAGATTACAAATATCTTTGACAAATTGTTCCAAGTCATGTACATATGAAATATTTTTTGATAAAAATTTTTCAAGAAGGATATCCAAAATTCTTCAACTAACTATATGAAGAATTTTAATTTAATTAAGTGAAAAATTTATTCCTTTAATCCAAAACTTTATATAGTAAATTTCCCCGAAAAATAAAGGATGTTCTATGGAAAAACCAAACATCGAGACCGAAATTCCTGGACCAGAAGCAAAAAAAATCGTAAACGAAAGCAAAAAGACATTTATGAAAATGACAACAGCTTATCCATCGGTAATAAAAGAAGGAAAAGGGATAAAAATTAAAGATGTTGATGAAAACACTTTTTACGATTTTAGCAGTGGCGTGGCAGTACTGAACGTAGGACAATCACACCCAGACGTTGTTAAAGCAATAAAAAATCAAGCAGAGAAATTCACACATTACGGACATTGTGATTACCATTACAAAGTAGCAAACAAATTCGCAAAAAAGCTAAAAAACAATACAAAAAACGGTTCCAATAAAAAAATAGGATGGGGAAATAGCGGAACCGAAGCAAATGAAGCTGCCATGAAACTCATAAAAAACAAAACAGGAAGAAAAAGATTTATATCATTCAACAAAGCATTTCACGGTAGAACACACGGATCATTAAGCCTAACAGCAAGCAAATCAGAACAACAACGAGGATTTGCCCCAACACTGTCAGGGATAGACCACATTCCATACCCAAACCCATACAGAAACACTTGGAACATAAACGGATACGAAGACCCAAAAGAACTAACAAACCGTGTTCTTGAGTATCTAGAAGAAGAAGTATTTCCACACGCCCCACCACAAGACATAGCAGCGATATTTTTCGAACCAATTCAAGGAGAGGGAGGATATGTTGTGCCTCCAGACAACTTCTTTAAGGAACTTAAAAAATTAGCAGACAAACACGGAATAAAGCTAGCAGACGACGAAATACAAATGGGGTTGGGACGAACAGGAGAGTTCTGGGCAATAGATAACTTCGGAATAGACCCAAACGCAATTCAGTCAGCCAAATCTCTGGGAGGCGGAGTACCAATAGGAGCAGTTATTTTTGACGAAGAGTTGGGATTTGAAGAAACTGGTAGACACGCAAGCACATTTGCTGGAAACCCAATAGCATGTGCAGCAGGAATAGAAGTTGTAGATATTATCAATGAAAATCTTGAGAACACTAAGAAAATGGGAAAATACCTTAATAAACGGTTAAAAGAACTTCAAGAGAAATACGACATTATAGGGGATGTCAGAGGAAAGGGACTAGCACAAGCAACTGAATTTGTAAAAAACAGAGAGACAAAAGACCCCGCCCCAAAAATACGAAACAAAATAACGAATGAAGCTTTTAAGAAAGGTCTAATACTCCTTGGTTGTGGTAAAAGTACTATAAGATACATACCACCTGTAAACATAGAAGAAGAAGAGATCGATGTAGCAATCAATATACTGGACAAATCCATTGATTCAGTTATCTAATCAATTAATTACTTTTTCTTTATTTCTTACTCTTAAATTAAATTTGGAATATAATCCACCAATAAGTAAAAAGACTTGAGAATTTCAATACCTTTAATACTTTGCTTTCCGATTCAAATAAATTTTGAGGAACTTATATTTAGATAAAAAAAGAATTTTAAGAAATTTAATGAAATTGGATCTAGAAATTCATTCACCACATTTCTTTTAGATCTGATTCAACCTCAAATTCCGCTCCAGTTAAGTCTCGTATATCCTCGACCGTAGTATTTGGGGCCTTCTCCTTTAAAACCAGCTTATCCTTCTCGAAACTAAAAACCGCTAATTCGGTTACAACTTTATCTACAACTTTCAATCCTGTTAAAGGTAGAGAACATTCCTTCTTTATCTTCGGTTTACCATTCCTAGAATGAGGCATCGCTATTATAACATTTTTTGCCCCTGTTACTAAATCCATTGCCCCACCAACCCCAAGATAACCAGAATTAGGAATAGTCCAATTAGCTAGATTCCCTTTTTCATCCACTTCAAAAGCTCCAACAACTGTGAAATCTATATGTCTTCCTCTAATCATTCCAAACGATTTAGCACTATTGAAATAACTGGATCCAGGATTTTCCGTAACTTGATTTCGACCAGCATCAATTAACTTAGGATCCTCTTCACCCTCATCAGCCTCTGGACCAACATCTAATATACCATTCTCAGCTTGTACACATATATAGTTATTATCCACGTAATTAGAAACCATTGTTGGTGTCCCAACGCCTAAGTTTACGTAAGTTTCCTCATCTCGGTCATTGAAAATTTTTGCAATAGATTTAGCTATTATTTCCTTCGAATTGTCGTCATCTGATATCTCTATCATTTTTCAACCTCCTTTTCAACTATCATGTCAGTGAAAATTCTTGGCGTGTGAACACATTCAGGATCAAGTTCTCCAGGCTCAACTACTTTATCGACTTCTACTATAGTTAATTCTGAGGCCATAGCCATCAATGGATTAAAATTACGAGCTGTCTTGTAAAACTTAAGATTGCCAGTCTTATCCGCTATATGGGCTTGGATTAAAGCTACATCAGCGTGGATAGCTTCTTCTAAAACATATTTTTCCCCATCAAACTCTCTAACTTCTTTATCTTCTCCTAGAGGCGTTCCATAAGAAGTCCGAGTATAAAAGGCTGGTATTCCCACTCCAGCTGCTCTTATTCCTTCAGCAAAAGTTCCCTGCGGTAATAACTGCACATCGATTTCCCCATCCTTATATGCTTCACCGACTTCTGGATTCCAGGTATAGTAATTTCCTATTAGAGATTTAACTTGATCATTTCTAAGTAGCTGTCCTAAGCCTTCACCAGGAGATCCTAAATCGTTACTAATTATAGTAAGCTCACCAACCCCGCTATCAGCCAATGCATCTATTAATTCGTTAGGATCACCAGAAAGACCAAATCCTCCAACCATTATTCTTGATCCTTCTTCAATTTCAGATATTGCCTCTTCTATTTTCCTAACCTTATTTATACTCACAAATATACCTCCTAAAAGTTGAAAAACTATACATGAGGGTTTTCAAGGATTAATGCTGTTCCTAATCCTCCAGCAATGCAAATCGATGCTAATCCATACTTCACATTTCTCCTAAGCATTTCATGAACTAAAGTTACTACTATTCTAGTTCCCGAACACCCTAAAGCATGGCCTAATGCGATAGCTCCGCCATTAACATTCAGTTTATTTTTATCTAAACCTAATTTCTCTACAACTGCTAAAGTCTGAGCGGCAAACGCTTCATTCACCTCAACCAAGCCAATATCATCAAGTTGTAAATTGGATTTTCTCAAAGCTTTTCTTGAAGCTTCAACAGGCCCTATACCCATTATCTCGGGATCTACACCTGCCACTCCAGCAGAAACTACCCTAACCAATGGATCGATATCAAAATTTTCCAACTTCTCCTCTGCCATAACAGTTACAGCAGAAGCCTGATCATCCCTACTAGAACTATTTCCAGCAGTTACAGTGCCATTATCTTTGAAAACAGGTTTTAAAGATGATAATTTTTCCAAACTATTCTTTCTACGGGGTCTTTCATCTTCATTAATCATTCCATTTGGCGTGGATAATGGAATCATTTCATCATCAAATTTTCCCTCATCAATAGCTTTTACTGCTTTCTCATGACTATTATAAGCAAATTTATCCTGCTCTTCCTTCTCGATGCCAAACTTCTCAGCTAAATTCTCAGCAGTAATTCCCATAGTTTCTATGTCCTCAGGCTGTGAATTGGGCTGACTTGCTGTATTTGGATCTACCAATTCTCCATTACCAGATCTGTATCCATTTCTAGCTTTTTTCAGATAATAGGGAGCATTGCTCATACTCTCCACACCACCAGCCACCGTTGCACCAGCATAACTTGATTGAATCTGCCAAAGTGAATTAATAATTGCCTGCATACCTGATCCACACTGCCTGTGAACAGTATACCCAGGCACTTCTTTAGGAAACCCAGCCTCCAATAAGGACAATCTAGCAATATTAGGAGCCTCAGTATCCTGCTTGGCTTGTCCTAAAACAACTTCATCAAAAATAGATTTTTCCACATCGATCCTTGAAACAGATTCATCAAGAACGATTTCAGCTAGATCCTTCGCTAAAAAATCTTTCAATTGTCCTCCTATCTTTCCCTCAGGGGTTCTTACTGCAGACGTGATGAACACATTTCTCATCATAGACACATCCATAATTATTTAGAAAAAAGATATAAAGATTTCTGTATATCAAAATCCTCTAATTTAGATGATTTCAAAAAGTCTCTATTACTTATTATTGCTATTGAAAGTGAAGCTTTAGTTTTCTTTTTCATTATCTTTTTCTCTCTCTTCTCTAAGTGTTTCTGGTCCAATAGAAGTATCTTCGCCTCTTATTAATCTCATTAGACCAGCTTTAGATTTCTGCCTATCTTCTGAGATATCTTTGTATTTAGCTTGATCTTGTTCTTCATAGTCTGGTTCGGTATAAGAGCATATTTTACCTTCGTAATTTCTTAATATGATCTTTCCAGGATTTTGCGAAACCACATAGCTAGGTTGAACAGGTATTTTACCTCCTCCACCTGGAGCATCTACCACGAAGGTTGGTACGCACAGGCCAGAGGTGTGACCTCTTAGGGATTCAATGATTTCAATCCCTCGTGAAACAGGTGTTCTAAAATGAGAAATACCTTTAGATAAATCGCACTGATATATGTAATAAGGCCTTACTCGATTTTCCACTAGTTTATGCATTAATTTTTTCATTACATCTACATTATCATTTATACCTTTCAATAGTACTGTTTGGTTCCCTAGTACTATACCAGCATCAGCTAGTTTTCTAAGAGCTTCTTTCGATTCTTTAGTAAACTCTTGAGAATGATTGAAATGCGTATTAAACCAAATTGGAGGATATTTTTTAAGTACTTCGATTAAATCGTCAGTTATCCTTTGTGGCAGCACTACTGGAACCCTTGATCCTATCCTTATGATCTCCACATGATCTATCTCATATAATTTACTAATTATTTCATCAAGTCTCTCATTCGATAAAGTTAACGGATCTCCACCACTTAATAGTACATCTCTCACTTCCGGATGGTTTTTTACATACTCAATACTCTTCTTAATTTGTTCGTCTGGTGCCGGTTTATCAGTTTCACCAGCCTTTCTACGTCTGGTACAATGCCGACAATACATTGAACATTGATCAGTCACTAAAAATAGAACCCTATCAGGGTAT
>CAYTEI010000001.1:134429-137218 GCA_964436705.1 uncultured Thermococci archaeon | reverse complement strand
ATGTCCTCATGAAGCGGATCTTCCATATCATTTTTTGAAATTTGTGTTTCAGCAAATCTTGGTATTGCTTGCGATCTAATAGGATCGTTTTCTTCTTCCATATCAATTTTAGATAAGTAGTAAGGCGTTATAGCCATTCGAAAATCAAATTCACCACTTTCGAAAACTTTCTTTTCTTCTGGTTTCAGGTCTATATATTTCTTTAATTCTTCATAAGATGATATCCTATTTCTAATTTGCCATTTCCAATCATTCCAATCTTCGGAATCGATATCCATATTAATTTTCCCAACTTTTTTCATAAATACTTACCTCATTAATATTTCTCATGTCTTCAACATCAAAAATCGAATTAATTTTTACTTTCTTTTCTAATTTTGATTTATTTCTTATATCAAAGTTAAAAGACCTAAAAAATTATTTAGCTTATTATTCCTTCACTGCTTTTTGAAACTGGAATTCCGGTCTCTTCTGCTTCTTCGTCAGCAATTTTTAAAGCCTTATCCAGTATTTTTATAGCCTTATCAACTTCTTCCTTAGTTATAGTAAGTGGTGGAGCAATTGTAAGTTGAGAATACCATCCTGAAAGGTATAAACCATTCTTCATTGCTTCTTTTTTAACTTTATCAGTCATAAGTTTCTTTCTAAACTTATCAGATTTAACGTTGAAAGGTTCCTTAGTTTTTCTGTTTTTAACTAATTCAAGACCCCAAAAGTGTCCTTTACCTCTTATGTCTCCAATACTAGGATGTTTATCACCTAGTTCATAAAGACTTTCTTTCAGATATTCTGAAACTTCATCAGGTTTTCCTGAACTGAAAATTCTTTCATACTCATCGATGACTGGAGGTACAGCAGATAAAACCAGAGAATGGCCTGAGTAAGTATGGCCATGGCAGAATACATTTTCTTCAAAGTAATCTCTTATCTTTTCTGTAGTTGCGGTAACCCCTAATGGAGTATAAGCACCTGTTACACCTTTCGCAGTCGTTAAAATATCAGGTCTAACATCCCAATGATCCATTGCGAAGGGTGCCCCTGTACGATATGCTCCTGTCATTACCTCATCTGCTATCATCAGTACTCCTTTCTCATCACATATCTCTCTCAGTCTTTGATAGTATTCATCTGGAGGTACTATTATCCCATTGGTACCTACAATTGGTTCAAATATAATAGATGCGACGTTACCCTCTTCCTCTATCATGTAATCATAGTATTCCGCACATTGAACACCACAATCAGGATAATCCTGATTAAAAGGGCACCTATAGCAATAGGGATCTGGAGCGTGTTTCACTCCTTCGATATTGGTTCTTGCACTTTCCGCCCACCATCTTCTTGGGTCTCCTGTTAAAGTAGCACTTGTAGAGGTAGAACCATGATATGAACGATATCGGGATATAATTTTGTATTTTCTATCATTCTCAAAGTACATTCTAGAAATCTTAACTGCAGCTTCATTGGCCTCAGTTCCGCTTGTTGAGAAAAATAGGTGGTTTAGTCCTTTAGGTAATATTTCTAAGAGTGATTGTGCTGCTTTTGCTTTTGCATCATCGGCAAACCCAGTGTATATAAAGGCTGCTTCTTCAGCTTGTTTTTTTATTGCATCTATGACTTTCTGGTTGCCATGGCCTAAGTTTGAGCACATAGCTTGTGAGGAAAAATCAATATATTTTTTATCGTTCTTATCTATTAAGTACACTCCTTCTCCTTTTTTAATATGTTTAGGGTTTTTCCAATCTTTTTCTGCTCTCCAAGTTCCATATACATTATTCACAATGGTATCCATAATTTCTTTATTACCATTATCTTTAATTTACATCCCTCCGAGAGTTTATTCTAATATGAGGTATGTCTCCCCTAAGATTTATAGAAGAAAAAACATATTAAAAAGGTTTTTCCCAATTTATTGAAATTTTTTCAATTACAATAATGAAAATTTTTAACTTTGACAGAATTTATCAAAAATTAATTAAACTACTTCAAATCCAACATTAATAATCTATTCAAAAAAATTTTATGAATTCATCAAAAAAAGGTGTATCTACGAACCTAATATTCAAAATCACTGATTCTAATAAACTTAAACGATACAAGAAGTACAGAAAAAGAGGTGTTAAATACCCCTTACCCACATATGAGAAAGGTGATTCCTTGAAAGGTTGGTGGGGTAAAATCCTTAGAGTCGATTTATCCAATAAAGAAGTAAATGTAGATAAATATTCTGAAGATGTTGCTGAAAATTTTATAGGGGGTAGAGGACTAGCAGTGAAAACACTTTGGGAAGAAGTAAAGAACGTTGATCCACTTAGTCCAGAAAATAAACTCATATTTGCTGCAGGTCCCTTAAACGGTTTAACTACACCCAGTAATGGAAAGTTAGTTGTAGCTTCAAAGAGCCCTTTAACGGGAGGATACGGAGAAGGAAACTTAGGATCCAGGGCGTCTATACACTTAAGAAAAGCAGGATATGACGCATTAGTAATAGAAGGAAAATCTGATGAACCTGTATATTTACACATAGAAGATGATGAAGTCAATATTTTGAGCGCAGATGGTTTATGGGGGCTAAATACTTTCGAAACCGAAGACAAATTAACTGAAGTTCATGGAAAAGATACCGGAGTTCTAAATATTGGACCAGGAGGAGAAAATCTAGTAAAATATTCCGTAGTTATATCTCAAAAGGGTAGATCAGGTGGAAGACCTGGAATGGGAGCCGTAATGGGGTCTAAAAATCTCAAAGCAGTGGTTTTAAAAGGAAATAAAGATATACCTGTTGCAAA
>CAYTEI010000001.1:133058-134419 GCA_964436705.1 uncultured Thermococci archaeon | reverse complement strand
GAAGAAAAACTTCAAGAAATAGCTACAGAAGGATACAAAACTATACAATCCAAACCAGAATATGATTTCTGGATCAGACAAGGTACAATGGCAGCATCACAATGGACGAACGATAATGATGCACTACCTACGAGGAACTTCAAGGAAGGTACCTTCGAATTCTCAAGAAGTATGGATGGCTACGCAATGGAAGGAATGAAAGTTGATAGGAAAGGTTGTCCAAACTGTAGCATGCAGTGTGGAAACGTGGTTCTAGATCATGAAGGTAATGAAGCTGAATTAGACTATGAAAATGTAGCGTTACTTGGATCTAATCTAGGGATTGGACAATTAAACAAAATATCTGTTCTCAACAGAATAGCTGATCAAATGGGGCTAGACACAATATCCTTAGGAAACACTATAGGATTTCTAATGGAAGCTAACGAAGAAGGCTTGATCGATGAAGGTCCTAGTTTTGGCGATTATGAAGAGGCAGTTGAATTAGCGAAAAATATAGCTAAAAGGAAAGGTAAGCTCGGTGATATCGGTGCAGAAGGGGTTAAAAAGGTTTCTGAAGAGTTTGGAGGAGAAGAAAACGCCATGCACGTTAAAGGCCTTGAAATAAGTGGATATAATTGCTTTATTTATCCTGGTATGGCTTTAGCATTTGGTACATGCTCAATAGGTGCCCATCATAAAGAAGCATGGGTCATAGCAACAGAAATTGGAACTGCCCCCATGGAAGAAGATAGAGAAGAATCAAAATACCAAGTAACCTACGATGAAGACATAATCGATGAAGTAATTAGACAACAAAGACTCAAGGGAGGAATGTTTGAATCATTAACAGCATGCAGACTACCATGGATTGAACTTGGATTCGATTTAGACTGGTACCTTAAATACCTAGAAGCAGCAACCGGTATCGAATACACTATGGAAGACATGTACGAAATAACAGATAGAGTACGTTCATTAACAAGATCTTATTGGATAAGAGAGTTTGAAGGAGACTGGGATAGAGAATTAGATCATCCGCCAAAAAGATGGTTCAAAGAGGGACTAAAGAAAGGTGAACACGAAGGAATGAAACTAGATGAAGAAAAATATGAAGAAATGCTTTCAAAATACTACGAAAAGAGGGGTTGGGATCAAAGAGGAGTACCAACTAAAGAGACTTTAGAAAAACAAGAACTCGAATTCGTTACTTCAGAACTAGAAGAACATACAGATTTAGAATGAGAACATCTTTTTCTTTATTATCATCTAACCGATGAGATACAGTTTCAGGCTGAATCGCTGATAATATTACATGGTCACTGTCCGTAATAATAACTGCTCTGGTTCTTCTTCCATATGTAGCATCAATTAACATACCA
>CAYTEI010000001.1:125982-133048 GCA_964436705.1 uncultured Thermococci archaeon | reverse complement strand
TCTTTATTATCATCTATATTAGGATAAATATGAAAATAAAATTAACGGGAACCATATCTCATCTAGCAAAAACAGAAAAAATTAGAGTTGAAATAGAAGAACCAAAAAGGGTTGGAAAAGTTCTCAGGAAAAAAATACCTAGATACGAAGAACTCAACGACAAGATAATTTTTGTAAACGGTAAATCTGTTAAAGAAGATTATATTGTCAAAGATGAAGACAAAGTAAAAGTAATGGATATTATCGGAGGAGGTTAAATCTTTTAAAAAGCATTTCAAACCTATATTTTAACTACGAATTGATCTGAAAGGGATTTGACTAATTAAATATCATTTCCAGGGAATAAAAGCTATTTTAATAGTTTTTATTAAGTTTGAGCCTCATAAAACTTCACATTAGATCTTCAAAACATATTATTTATTGATATATCATATTTAAATATTTTGAAAAAAGATATATAACAAAGGTTTTGGATAAAATATAAAGGAAGTGAAAAAATGGAAAATGCCGACTACCTAACAAATTTGACAAAATTCTACACATTGGCACTACTAGAACAAAAACCAAGACATGGATACGAAATTATGGACGAATTAGAAGAGAGAACAGGAAAAAGACCATCTACAGGCCAAATATATCCAATGTTAAGAGAATTTGAAGAGAAAAATCTTGTAAAATCAGAGAAGAAAGAAGTTGAAGGAAGAGAACGAAAAATATATGAATTAACAGAAAAGGGACAGGAAACCTTCAAAAAAATATCAAATAAATTTAATGACCTAATCACGACAATCCTAGAGTCAAAACTCACAGAATGTGATCATTGCGGATGCGAAATATTTAATGGCGGACATGACGAAAAAATAGACGGAGAAAAAAAAGTATTTTGCTGTGAAAACTGCGCAAAAGCCTATAAAGAACTTGACATAGAAAAATAATCGCCAATAGATTCAAAACATACCATTATACATTTATTACTATATCAACCACTATAATCTTAATCGAACTGATTTATTAACCGAATTTTATTAAAAGGTGATCTATATTAAAAAAAGTTACCAACATATAAGCAAATAAAGATTTCCTACTTCTTCTTTACATCTCTTATTTCGTATTCAGCGGTGAATTTTTTATCTTTTAAATACCTAAAGCCTTTAAATTGAACATCAATTTCTGGAACTAATTCATGAACAAGATCAATAAAATATTCATCCATACAGCAGGACTCAAAGAAATTACCCTCGAAATTTACCTTAAAAGTATTATCTTCTAATTCAATTAAATTAGCAGTTACATAAGATTGCCTATACTTATTATAATCTTCTATGGCATCTCTTATCTTTTTTTCCAAATCCATTTTATCATAAAAATATAAAAAAAATATAGAGATAATCATTTACTCTTTTAGATCCTCGAGCAGTCCTCGAAGAGCCTTTTGATGTCTTTTTTCGTCTTCTGCTGTTACTATTAGGTAGGATCTTTCAGGATCATCCTGTTCTTTAGCTATTTCCATTCTTTCTTCATTGGCATTATCTTCACCTGATACCATTCTCTCTAAATTCTCCTTAGTACTTCCAACCTTTCCTGCAATCTCTGCCGCAATTGCTGCATGTTCTGCTTCTTCCCATGCATTTTCTCTAAATTGTCTAGCTATTTCAGGGTATCCTTCTCTTTCGGCTTGTCTTGCCATTGCAAGATAAATTCCAACCTCTTCTGTTTCATCATCAAACCAATCTTCTAAATATTCTTCAAAATCCATATTTACTCACCTTCAAAATGTTTACTATCATCTTTCGCGAGATTAATGAACCCTTGTGTCTATGAGAAATCTCTTCCACGTTTTGTCATCCTTAGTTGTTGTCGAGTTATTAGTCTATATTTGATACTGACTAAATGTTTTTATGATTTACGTTCAAGATAGAAAGAAATACAAACAATTAAGTTTGATATCCAAACTTAAGATTTTTAAGTACGAACTTTATTCTTTATATTGATAGTATGGTGGATGAAAGAGATGAAACAATCATAGAACTTCTGTCAGAGAATTCAAGAATGCCTTACACAAAGATCGCTGAAAAACTCGAAATCAGCGAAACGGCGGTTAGAAAAAGAATACAAAAACTAGAAGACAAGGGCATCATAAAAAATTACACCATAGAAATAGATCCATCTAAAATGGGTTTTGAAATCGTCTCAATCACCGGAGTTAACACAGACCCGGATAAGTTCCTTGAGGTAGCTAATAAGATGAAAGAAATAGAAAAAGCTCAAGACGTCAAAATTACAACAGGCGATCACACAATAATGGCAACCATATGGGCAAAAGATGGAGAAGAACTATCAAAAATAATTTCAGACAGAATCGGTGAAATGAATGGGGTTAATAGTGTATTCCCAGCAATCGTATTAGAGGAAATAAAAGGGTGAAAAATTGGATATAAACAGTAAAAGCGATCTTAAGGAAAAAATAGAAGAATTAAAAAAAGCACAAGTTTCTAAAACCATAGAAAATAGAATGAAAGAATTTGAAGATCTAAATAAAAAAGGAAACAAAGAATGGTTCAATGAACTATGTTTCTGCCTACTAACAGCTAACTCAACGGCAGAACTAGCTATTGAAATACAAAACTTCATGATAAGGAAAGAGGGCTTCACTGAATTTAGTGAAGAAAAAATAACAAAGATCCTTAAACAGAAAGGACACAGATTCTACAATAGAAGAGCTGAATACATAATACTAGCAAGAAAACATCAAAAAGACATAAAAACCAAAATCGAATCCATCAAAGATCAGAAAGAAGCTAGAAAATGGGTAGTAGACAAAATAAAGGGCATAGGATACAAAGAAGGAAGCCATTTCCTAAGAAACGTAGGATACAAAAAATTAGGAATACTAGATAGACACATACTAAGAATCCTAGAAGAAAGCAAAATAATAGAAATACCAAAAACCTTAACCAAAAAAAGATACCTAAACATCGAACAAAAATTTATTTCACTTGCTAATGAGGTAGATTTAGATCCAGGCGAACTCGACCTATACCTATGGTATACCCAAACAGGAGAAGTACTAAAATAAATCCAAACACATCTTAGAACCTGTATTTCCATAAAACCTCCAAATTTCTTTTAAACACTGTTTATTTAAAGAAATCATATACTAAAAATAAAATTAAAGAAGAGATCGTTGCTTAATAATAAATATAATTAGTAATACAAGGAATCAAGAACCATATACCAAAATAAATAAAATAACATTACCCTTATATGATCAATGAGATTTCTGGACAATAATTCACAAATAAATATGGCATAGTTATAAATAAAAAAAATTAAATTCTTTAGTGGTGATACTCTGGGCAAATTTCCCGAGAGAAAAGTGGAACAGGACAAGATCATTACTGAGCTAAACAAAGAACTAGAAAAGGATTCTGAATTCCAATCAGGTAGAATATTAGGATCAATGTGCACAGAAACCCATCCTTTAGCAAAAAAAATAGCTAAAAAATACTTAGATCGAAATTTAGGAGATCCAGGTCTTCATCCTGGAACCAAAAAAATAGAAAATGATCTCTTAGATATGCTAAATGACTTACTGAAAAATAAAAATGGATATGGATCGATAACTTCTGGTGGAAGCGAAGCAAATCTCTTAGCTTTAAGAGCTATGAGAAACTTATCTGGAAAAGATAATCCAGAAGTAATTTTACCTGAAAGCTCTCATGTTTCTCTCATAAAATCAGCAAAAGTTTTGGGAATTAAACCAGTATTTGCCGAATTAGATAATAATCATAAAACTGATATCGAGGATGTTAAATCAAAAATTAATAGCAGCACTATTGGCCTAGTTGGAATTGTCGGTACGACAACTTTAGGGAAGATTGATCCGATTGAAAAGTTATCTGAAATTGCTTTAGATAATAATTTATATTTACATGTTGATTCTGCACTAGGCGGATTAGTTGTACCTTTTATGGATATAGATATTGAATTCGACTTTAATTTGCCTGGAGTTAGTTCGCTTACGGTTGATCCTCATAAAATGGGGATGGCTCCAATTCCGACTGGTTCAGTGCTTTTTAGAGATAAAGAGGCTATGGAATCTATTTCAATTGAGATACCTTATTTGGCTGGGGGTGAAACTGATCAGCCTACTATTACAGGTACCAGACCTGGTAATAGTGTTTTAGGGGCTTGGGCTATTTTCAAGCATTTAGGAAAAGAGGGATTTCAAGATATTGTTGATAGGAGTATTCGTAATACTGAGTGGTTAGCTTCACAAGTTGTGGATCATCTCGTTACTGAACCAGAAACTAATGTTTTAGGAATTAAAGCAAATAAACCTGATGGTTGGAAAGTATCTGAATATAAAGGTTTCATAAGGGTTGTTGTTATGCCACATGTGAGAAAAAAACATTTAAAAGAATTTTTAAATGACCTTCAAGATCAGGAGGTCTTAAAATGAAACATCCTACTAAAGATATAAAATGTCTTAAGAGCGAAAAATTAAAAGGTAAAAAAATAGTTTTAGGTATAACAGGAAGTATAGCTGCCGTTCAAATTGTAAAATTTGCAAGAGAACTCATTAGGAACGGAGCAGAAGTTCAGGCAGTTATGAGTTCCTGGGCTCAAGATATTATAACCCCTGATTCAGTAGAGTTCGCCACAGGAAACCCACCAATCACAGAACTTACCGGAAAGGTTGAACACGTAAAAATTTTAGGGGATAGACCTGAAAAAGCTGATTTATACTTAATATATCCTTCAACTGCAAATACCATTTCAAAAATTTCTAATGGTATTGATGATACTCCAGTAACTACATTCGCTACCACTGCATTCCCTCACATCCCAATAATGATCGCACCAGCAATGCATGAATCCATGTATGAACATGAAATAATACAAGAAAATATAGAAAAACTAAAAGAATACGGAGTTGAATTTGTTGACCCAAATGTTGAGGAGGGTAAGGCAAAAGCAGTTAATAAAGAAGAATTAACCCATGAAGTAATAAAAAAACTGCATAAAAATGATTTAAAAAACAAAAATGTTCTTGTAACCTCAGGACCCACAAAAGAATACATTGATCCTGTTAGATTTATTTCTTCAGGAAGTTCTGGAAAAACTGGAATTACGATTGCAGAAGAAGCAGACCAAAGAGGGGCCAAAATTACTTTCATCAAAGGCCAAGGATCGAAAAGTCCAAATATAATGGATTTTCAGGAAATAGAAGTAGAAACTACAGAAGAAATGCTTAAAGCCGCTGAAAATACAGTTCGAGAAAATGATATAGATATATGTGTATTTACAGCTGCCGTAGCTGACTTCAAGCCACAAATGAGCGAGAAAAAAATAAAATCAGGACAAAAAATAGACTTGAAATTAGAGCCAACTCCAAAGATAATCGAAAAAATAAGAGAGATCGATTCAAATATCAATATAATTGGTTATAAGGCAGAAGTAGGTGTGGATAATGAAGAACTTATCTCAAAAGCTAAGAAAAAATTAGATACCGCTGATATGATAGTTGCTAATGATGTATCAGATTACGGATTTGGAACAGATAAAAATGAAGTATATTTGATAACAAAAGAAGAAGTTAAACACTTGCCATTAAAAGATAAAAAAGAATTAGCGACAGATATTTGGGATAAATTTATCAAAGAGTCCTTAAGGTAGATTTTCACAGAATTAATTCATTTTCCAAATTTTTTTGTTTTTTTATTTAAAATTTTTATTTTGAAATAATTGATTAGTTTCTTTGATTTGGCGAAAACAACTTAATTGATACTTTCTTGATCTATAATTAAGTAAGTGATATAATGGACAAGAGAAAATTGATTCTAACGATTACTGTTTCTTTGATAGTGTGGATGGGGTTATCCTATGGGTGGTATATGTTTCAAGGTCCTCAAAACGGAGAAAACGATGTTCAAATAGATGATACTACGTTAGATCTAGATTCGGAAAAGTTAGAGGTAAAAATCAAAGATGAAGTAACTTTTTTCGCACCCAAGAATAAGGAGATAGATGTCGAAGGAGATTATGATAGGATCAGAATTAGGATTGATAGTGATGAAGGGACTCCCAGTGGTATATATTATGAATATAATGGAGATATTTCTAGTATAAGATCTAATAACGATAATAATATCTTGTTATTTTATGAACCAGGATTCTATGATGTTAAAAAATCCGGAGAAACTATTACGCTTGAAAAGAAGATAAGACCAACTGAAGAAGGTCTAGTGGGAATAAGTACGTCTAAGAAACAAATTAAGATCGATAATTGGACTTTTGATATCATTAGAAAGGTTATGTGGTCTGTTTTCATGGCAGTTATCGGGGTCTTCGGATTCCTGATGATTAGAAACGATTAGGTGTATAATATGTCGGACTTTAATAAATTGGTCGTTATTGGTGGAGATGCAGCTGGACTTAGCTGTGCAAGCCAGGTGAAAAGACGTGATCCTGATAAGGAAGTCAAAGTCTTTGAAAAGGGTGAATATATCTCTTATGGAGCCTGTGGTTTACCTTACTACATCGAAGGATTGGTAGAAAACCTCGGTGATCTTGTTCACATGGGGCCAGAAGGATTTAAGGAGAAAAGAGGGGTCGATGTGGAAATTAATCACGAGGTTACTGATATTAGACCTGATGAGAAGGAAGTAAAAGTTAAAAATGATTCTACTGAATTTGTAGAAGAATATGATAAGTTAATGATATCAACTGGAGCTAGACCAATTGTTCCTCCATTAGATGGTATGGATCTTGATGGTGTTTATACTTTAGGTTCTTTAGATGAGGGTAAGGAAATTAAAGAAGAGATTGAAGATGGAAATATACAGAGTGTTGGAGTAGTCGGCGGCGGATATATTGGTATAGAGATGGCTGAAGCCTTTAAAGAGAATGATCTAGATGTAAAGATATTTGAAATGATGCCAAGAATTTTCCCTACTATGGAACCAGAAATGTCTGAGAAAATTGAAGAGAAATTAACTTCTGAAGGAATTGAAGTGCATACTAATTCGCCTCTTAAATCTTTAGAAGGAGTTAACGGTCGAGT
>CAYTEI010000001.1:85362-125927 GCA_964436705.1 uncultured Thermococci archaeon | reverse complement strand
AGGTTTAGAAATTGGTGAAACAGGAGCAATTGCTGTAAATGAAAAAATGGAAACTTCTGAAAAAGATATTTATGCTGCTGGAGATTGTGTACAAACAAATCATATAGTTACAGAAGACCCCACTTATATCCCTCTCGCTCTAACCGCAAATAAAATGGGTATGCTGGCTGGAAAAAATATGGTAGGAGAAAAGAAGCCTTTCGAAGGAGTTGCTGGTACTTCAATTACTAAGGCATTCGATCTTGAGATAGGTCGAACTGGTTTAAACACAGAGGAAGCGGAGGAAAAAGGATATGATGTCGTTAAATCCACTATTAAGACAAGAAGTAAAGCTGGTTATTACCCTGGCTCGAAAAGGATCAGGGTAACTTATATCATGGAAGAAGATACTGGTAAATTGCTTGGATCTCAGATGGTTGGAGATGGTGTTGGTAAGAGAATAGATGTAGTCGCTACTGCTTTAGATGCCGGTTATACGATAGATGATATGCTTGATCTTGATCTTTCATATGCTCCTCCTTTCTCTCCTGTTTGGGATCCTGTTTTAAAAGCTGCTAGAGTGGCTTCTAAAAAGATTTAACTTTTTCTTTTTCTTTTAATTGAGTTGTTATTGATGGCCGATTATATTTTCTATTTATCAGGTGAACATCCTAATTTACCGTTCGGTGAAGTTATTGGGGTTTTAGAAAGTCTTAATTGTGATTTTAGAGTTAAAAAGCGATTTGATCAGTTTTTAATAGTAAATATTTCTAACTTTGATCCTAGGATTTTTGATCGGTTAGGACTATCTCATATGGTATGTAAGATTTTAGGTAGCGGAAAAAGCCTAGATAATAGTATTAAAAATTGTGATCTTACCTTCAATGGGTCTTTTTCGGTTAGAGTAACTGGAAATTCATCTAATATAGAATCTAAAGCTGGGAAACTCATTGAAAATTATTCTAAAGGTCAAACCAAAGTTGATCTGGATAATCCGGATAACGAAATTATTATATTCTACTTGGAGGGGTCAGAGAAGTATTTTATTACTAGAAAGCTAAAAGATATTGATCGGGGGGATTTTGAAGAGCGTAGAGCTCATTTAAGGCCTTATCAACATCCCTCTTCGTTACATCCTCGTCTATCTAGGGCATTGATAAACTTTTCTAGGGCTTCGAAAGAAACTGATATTTTAGATCCTATGGTAGGTACTGGAGGAATCTTAATAGAGGCTGGCTTATTAGGTATTAAAGGTTACGGGGTCGATATTGAGAAACAGATGATAGAAGGAGCTAGAAAAAATTTAAATGAATACATAAATGATGATTCATATGATCTTGAAATTGGAGACGCAAGAAATTTAGATGAAATCTTTGATAGAAAGTTTAATGCCATAATTACCGATCCTCCTTATGGAATATCCACCACAACGGGTGATTCATCCAGGGACGATTTATATGATAAAATATTAACTAGTATTTATGGAGTTCTTGAAGAGAATGGTTACTTAGTGATTATTTTTCCATCTGATTACAAATTAGATCCTAAAGAATTTAAAGTCCTAGAAACCTATGAACAAAGAGTACATAAAACGCTTTCACGAAAATTCTACGTGCTCACTAAGTAGTTGTATAATTATACATGCTAAGTTTATTAAAATATATTACTGTATAAAGGAGTGGATAGTATGCATTGGGCTGATAGAACTGTTAAATGGCTTATAAATAAAAGTGATAAAGATGAATTCGTCTCGTCATCTGGAGTTTCTCCATCGGGATCTTGTCATGTTGGACATCTTAGGGAAGCATTAACCTCAAATTTAGTTGCAGAAGCACTTGAAGAGAAAGGACTTAATTCTAGGCATATTCACGTCTGGGACGACTATGATCGGTTTCGTAAAGTTCCTGAAAATGTTCCAGACGAGTATGAAGACTATATAGGTATGCCTCTTTGTGATGTTCCAGATCCAGATGGCTGTCATGAAAGTTATGCAGATCATTTCATGGAGCCATTCGAAGAAGAACTAGAGATGATTGGAATACAGCCGGAATTCGTTAGAGCTAGTGAAAAGTATAGAAACGGTGAATACGTTGAAAGAATCAAAGAATCTGTGAATAAAAAGAGTAAAATTAGAGAGGAGTTGGATAAATACAGAGAAGAACCTCTTGATAAAGATTGGTGGCCTATACAAGTTTACTGTGAAGAATGTGGCAAAGATTTTACTGAGATAATTAGTTTTGATATGGATAAGGAAGAAGTTGAATATGAATGTGAATGCGGTAATAAAGAACAAACAAATTTAATTGGTAACGTTAAGATGCGTTGGAGGGTTGATTGGCCAGCAAGATGGAAGCATTTCAAAGTCGATTATGAACCCGCTGGTAAAGAACATCATGCTGCTGGAGGTTCTTGGGATACAGGAAAAGAAATAGCCGAATTGTTTAATTATGATCCTCCGATAAGTATCGCTTATGAATTTGTTTTCATGAAAGGTCAAGAAGGTAAAATGTCTTCATCAGAGGGTAATGTTCTATTAGTTGAAGACTTATTGAATGTGGTTGAGCCGGAGGTTCTTAGATATCTTTATGGAAAGACTCGTCCTAAAAGTGAATTATGGCTTGATCTAGGTCTAGGACTTCTTGATTCATATGATAAATTCGATGAGCTAGAGGATAAATACTTTGATGGAGAGCTCGATGATGAAGATCAGAGGATCTATGAATTATCTAGAATAGATATTCCAAATAAGAAGCCTGCTCATCCTACTTATAGGTTTTTAGCTACTCTAGTTCAAATCCCTAATATGAATATCGATAAAATCGTTAGTATACTACAGGACAACGAACATTTCCCTAAAAATCCTTCTAATAGAGAAATGGAAAAGCTTGAGACGAGAGTAGAACTTGCAAGGAATTGGGTAAATGAATTTGCTCCTGATTCCATGAAGTTCAATCTGAAGAAAAAAACTCCAGATATCAAACTAGGTGAAAAGCAGCGTAGATTCTTAGGAATTCTCTCCGAAGAGATTAAGAAGGGAGAATGGAATGCAGTGGATCTTCATAATAAAATCTATGAGATTTCCAGAGAAGAGGCTGATTTAGAACCTAAAAAAGCTTTTCAGGCAATTTATAAAGTATTACTAGGGGATAGTGAAGGTCCTAAAGCTGCTAAGTTTATACTGAGTCTGGATGTAGACTTCGTAGTTAAAAGATTTGAAGAATTTGCTCAAGATTAATAAAAACTACCTCTTTCTTTATTATTTTCATCATTAAAATTTTAATTTATCATTAATTAAGTTGGTTGGATGATAATATGGTAAACATAATTGTTAATGGAATAGGAACTATTGGTAAAAGAGTTTCCTGGGCGATTAAGAACCAAAATGATATGAATCTCGTAGGAATTTCTGATCACTCAGCAAAATCTGTATTAACTAGTCTGTCTACCGAAGGATTTCTTCAAGATGTGGATATTTACGCTTCAGAGCCGGAAATTGAGAACGAGCTTAATCCTGGAGGAATCGAAATCGATGGAAAATTATCAGGTTTATTAGAGGAAGGTAATGTAGATGTAGTGGTGGACTGTACTCCTTCTGGTGTTGATGCAAAGAATAAGGAACTTTATGAGGATAAAGGAGTCAAAGCTATATACCAAGGAGGTGCTGATAAGAGTTTAGCTGAAGTTTCTTTTTCTACCTTAGCAAATTATGAAGAAGCATGGGGGAAAGATTTCGTTAAGGTGGTTTCTTGTAATACTACTTCATTAGCAAGGACTGTTAGACCTTTAAATGAGAAATTTGGAGTAAATGGTGGTTCTGTTTCTTTAGTTAGAAGAGGAGGGGATCCTCATCAGGAGAATAGAGGCCCAATCAATTCGATTATTCCTGTTCCACATGTTCCTTCTCATCATGGAGAGGATTTAGAAGAGGTACTTCCTGAGGTTGAATTAGATACTTTAGCAGTTAAAGTACCAACGACATTAGCTCATGTTCATATGGTTTCAATAGAACTAGATGAAAGTATTGATCGTGATGATATTCTGGATACGTTTAGAGGTACACCGAGAGTCGATTTATTTTCAGCTGAAAGGGGTTTCACTTCCACTGCTAAGATAATGGAGGTAGCTAGGGATTTAAATAGTCCTCGATCTGATTTTCCTGAGGTTGGTATATGGGAAGATACTGTTACCGTAAAAGATAGTAAGAAAATTTATTGGATACATATGGTGCACCAGGAGAGTATTGTTGTCCCTGAAAATATTGACGCAATTAGATCCATGAGTAAGATGGATAATAAGGAAGAAGCAATTAATAAAACCGATTCTATGCTGCCTTACTAATTTTTAATCTTCTCATTATTTATTTAATAGTGAAGTTGATATTTTTACTGGATTTTTAGTTTAAGTATGGGTTCTATGGATTTATTCATTTTTGAGATTAGTTTTAAATTGGGTTAGTTTAATTTATTTAGGAGGGAAAAGGATGGTACTTGGATCATTAGGCGAGAATTTACGTGAGTCTTTAAGAAAAATTGCGAGATCAAGTTCGGTTGATGAAAAACTTGTTGAAGAAGTTGTAAAAGATATTCAAAGAAACTTAATTTCTGCGGATGTAGAAGTAGATTTAGTTCTTAATCTTACTGAAACTATCAAGGGAAGAGCCTTAGATCAAGATCTACCTAGTGGAGTTTCCAGAAAGGAGCATACAATTAAAGTAGTTTACGAAGAGATAACTAAGATCTTGGGAGAGGAAGTAAAAGAGTTAGAGATCGCCAAAAAACCAACTGTTATTCTTATGGTCGGAATTCAAGGATCCGGTAAGACTACAAGCACTGTTAAACTTTCTAATACTTTTAGAAAAAAAGGTCGTAGAGTAGGTGTTGTATGTGCCGATACCTATAGACCGGGAGCCTACGATCAGATTGCCCAACTTGGAGAAAGTGTAAATGTAGATGTTTATGGGGATCCTGAAGCTGAAAAAGCTGAAAAGGTAGCTAAAGAAGGTCTAAATCATTTCAATGAAGAAGATAAAGAAGTAATCATAGTTGATACAGCGGGTAGGCATAAAGACGAAGAAGGACTTATCAAGGAAATGAAAAGAATATCTTCAGCCGTAGATCCAGATGAAGTTGTACTGGTAATTGATGGTACCATAGGACAAGAAGCCAAAACACAAGCAAGAGCCTTTAACGAAGCCACAGATATAGGATCTATCATAGTAACAAAATTAGATAGCTCAGCAAAAGGTGGAGGGTCACTATCGGCAGTATCAGAAACTGGAGCACCAATAAAATACATAGGAACCGGTGAAGACTTAGACAGCCTAGAAGAATTTGATCCAAAAAGATTCGTTTCTAGACTATTAGGAATGGGGGACATAGAAGGCTTACTAGAGAAAGTAGAGGAAGCACAGGTAGAAGAACAAATG
Source organism: uncultured Thermococci archaeon (assembly GCA_964436705.1). Lineage (GTDB taxonomy): Archaea > Methanobacteriota_B > Thermococci > Thermococcales > CAYNOZ01 > CAYNOZ01. The sequence goes on along the minus strand of CAYTEI010000001.1, from coordinate 120,523 downwards.
GAAGAAGAAGACATGGAAAGGATGATGCGTGGAGACTTCACACTAAAGGATATGTACAAACAAATGGAAATGATGAACAACATGGGAAGCCTAGATAAGATCATGGACATGGTCCCTGGAATGGGATTATCAATGCCAAAAGAAGCCATGGAATTTGGCGAAGAAAAAATGGAAAAATTCAGAATCATCATGGATTCAATGACAGACGAGGAACTAGAAAATCCTAAAATTGTTAACTCCTCCAGAAGAGAAAGAATTGCACAAGGATCCGGTAAAAATCAAGAAAGTATCAAAGAACTGATTCAACAATTTAATCAAACCAAAAAAATGCTAAAAAACCTTGACAAAAGGAAAATGGGAAAGCTTGGGAAAATGTTCAATGGAGGCGGCGGATTAGGAGATATGTTAGGCCGCTAATTCTCTTCTCTATTATCAACTTGTTTTATTAATTTTGGACCCCATATCATCATCAAACCTATAATTAAGGTGATTTTCTTCCAATTTGGCATCTGTACCCATAGCATTTCATAGTATTGATCTTTCACTCTGATCATCTTATTCAGAGTTTTCTCTACATTAGGTAACTGCCATTTATCTCCTTCTTTAACGGAAGATTCTGGATCCTCATACCAAGACAAATTCTTTTCAGGATACGAAACCCACCAATGAAACATAGAAATATGCAAATTATATTCTATTCCTTTCTTTTCAAGTATTGAGGCTATCAGGAGAGATCTAGATTTACAATCACCTTTGCCTTCTCTAATAACCTCTTTTGGAGTAGGTATATACCATACCACACCATAAGTCCCATAATCGTATTGATATTCAAATTCATTCTTAACTTGTCTTTCAACTTCTTCCGGATTATTTGGATATTTAGAAGGTTTTTTAATTTGTTCCGGTCTTATCGGAGGATTCTGAATTCTATTAATGTTTTTAATAGCTGTAATTGGAGAGGTAAATAGTACAAACAAAACCAAAATCAGAGTAGCTATAACTCTTTTCATCATTGGATTTTAGTTAGGATTATATTTGGGTTTTTCGTATAATCTTACCTTTATCGTTGGAAAACCAAGGGAAAATATTTTCGGGTAAACTTGAATTTTTGGGAAAAAGATAAAAATGATCATCCGAATTCTCTATGGTGTATTCCATGGGAAATGAAAGTGCCGAAACTGGGGTGGAGATGTCCTCTTTCGAAAAAAAACCAGTCCGAATAAAAAAAGTTGAGATGTTACCCATAGAAAAAATCAAACCACACGAAGAAGTTGACTCAAAAGAAATGAAAAGTTTTAAGGAAAGTTTAAAAGAAAAAAGAATTTTTTATAAACCTATTCTAGTAGCGAAGATAGATGAAGATGAATATATGATAGTCGATGGTACTCATAGATGGGCCGGATTAAGAGATATGGGAGCTGATGAAATCCCCAGTATTGTCCTTGACTATCATGATGAAAATGAAGTCAAACTATATTCATGGTATCCATTAACTGATTCTCCTCTAGAAAAGGTTCTAAAAATCTTAAAGGATACTAACGCTGAAATTGAAAAATTAAATAGAGATAAGGCTTTAGATCGGATAAGTGAATGTGAATTCGTACTCACGGACAATAAAGAATCTTATCTCGTTAGTGGTAATCATAGGGATATTTTTATGGATTTGATAGATTCTGGTGTCGCCTTCAGTTATGCAGATGAAAAGGAGAAAGCTTTAGAGAAGGTTGATGAAGAAGGAAAAACAGGATTGATTAGGAGAACACCGGGCAAGAAAGAAGTTCTTGAAACTGTCGCCAATGGGGATTATATGCCCCCAAAAGGGACCAGGCACTGGTTACCATATAAATACCCTCATATCTATTATGAAGTGGAGGATTTAGTATGAGAAAGAAAGAAATAACCATTGAAGTGGATAAAAATTTCTATGAAGAGGTTATCTCAGAATTAAAAGAGAAATTAGGTAAGAAGGAATCCGAGATAGAGTATGGATTAAAATTTCTCGCAGGAAGGAAGATGGCTCAGGACTTAAGGAAGTTAAAAAAAGAAGATCCTCCAGAAAAATTATTAAACGATCTCGAATTAGCAATTTTACATTCAAAACAGGAAAAATAGCTTTTTTCTTGTTTCTTCCTTTATTCGTTAATTAAAATTTAATTTCGAGTAAATTCATATAATTAATTTATTAATCAATAGTTGTACAAATACTTTTATTGTGATCAATATGGAAGATCAAAATATTGTTATTTTTGGTGGATTAGGAGGATTTATTGGAGGTTTTTTAGGATTTAAGATTTTTCTCGATCAAGGAGCAGTTATAGCGGGCTTAACAGCTGGTTTATTTGTACTCATTGGAACTTTTATTGTTAAAAGGCGAGACTAATTTAAAAATTTAGAGACAAGGATGCTCAGAATATCTAATGATCCAAGTTGAATAATTTCTAGTATAATTATGAAAGATAATTTTGTGGTTCTTTTATTCAATTCATTATTGAGCTTTTAAGGTTAAAATTTATTATGTCAGAGTCATTTAAGTTGCTGATAGAATGATAATTTCAGATATAGATATAGAAAGATTAATTTCGGAAAACCGGATAGAGGTCAATCCTACAAATGAAGAAGGAGATCAACCAAAGTCTTATCAAATCCAGCCTGCTTCTATTGATTTAAGACTTGCCAGTGAGTTTAAAATTCAGGAAAATACTCAAAAAGGATTTATAGGTCTTGAAGATCCTCAAGAAGATCTTCTCAGAGAAGTTGATGTAGAAGACGATGGAGAATTTATATTACAACCCAATAAATTCGTATTGGCCAGAACAAAAGAATATATTTCCATACCGAATGATATTACAGCCTTCATTGAAGGAAGATCAAGTATAGGTAGGAAAGGATTATTCGTTGAAAATGCAGGATGGATAGATCCAGGATTTGAAGGAACAATAACCTTAGAATTATTAAATGCTGGTAATTTACCAATAAAATTAAAGCCAGGAATAAGAATATGCCAAATAGTTTTTTCAGAACTCACTAATCCTAGTAAAAAACCTTATAACAAAAAGGAAGACTCAAAGTATCAAGGACAAATTAAACCAACAGGCAGCCGTATCCATAAAGATCAAGAATTCGAAAGTAAATCATAACTTAAATTCCATATCAAGCTTATCAAAATACATATTCAAATTCTTTTTTAAATCATATTCTTCCATTAAACCCAAATTCTCTCTAACCTTATCAATGAAATCATTTTTTGGAAACAAATCTCCTTTTAGGTTTCGATTACTGGATTTAATCTCATTCTTAATAGATCTACCTTCCTCTGAACCAATAACCTCCATAGGAAACTTAGTTACTGCATCACTTCCTGAAACCATCAAATTACCAAGCATGGGGATTTTATCTGTCCAAATCCCGGTAAAAATATCTAGATCAGGAAAATTAATCCTAGTTTGAGAAACAACATAACTATAATAAAGTGAAGATGGGAAAGGGAGCCCCTCATAAATAGTTCCTTCTTGAGGGTTTAAAGAGTAAAAAGTAATCCTATCAAGATCCAGATCCCCTATTAATTCCAATAATTTATCAAGATCCTCTAAAGTCTCTCCTATCCCTAAAATAACAGTAATACCAGTTTCAAGTCCAATAGAATTAGCTTCCTTTAACATTTCAAAAGTTTTATCTAAAGACTTATTGGGAGCCACACTACTATGAAGGTCTCTATTCACAGTTTCTACCGATCCAACAACCCCCTTAATATTTTCAACATTTTCTGGAATACCTCCTATATTAAGCCATACTTCATGAATCTTAGAAACATCTTTAATAATTTCATCGAGCCTCTCCCCACTATATCCATATCCAGCTGATAAAAATTCAAGATTCCAACCAAGTGCATCAGTAATTATGGCCTCAGATAAAACAGACTCAACTCTACGGATAGCTAAAGGTTCTGATTCCTGTGTACTCATATAACAGAATTTGCAGTCTGCTAATTCACAGTGCCAAGAAAGGAAAATAGCACGCTCAATACTAACATCTTTAACTCGATGTGATAAGTGTATCTCATTTGCTTTCTTCATCGAGTCTAGGATCTCATTTACTGAAAGTTCACTTTTCGACATCTTTAATTAACTCACCAATTCTTAAGATATCCTTTTCATCGATCTCAAATAGATCTAATTTTTTAAGTTCTATGACGTACCCTTCTCTATCGTATCTCTCATAAAGAGGACAATTTGTAACCAAACTCTTATCCATATCAGTTCTTAGCTTATCATATAAATAATCAGAATCTTGATCAGATAAGATCCCTACGGACATACTCTTTCTGTTTTCATGGGCAACATTAATCCCGGAATCTATTAAAAATTCTTTTAGCATGTTTGAATACTTGAAAATTAAATCTAAAATTTTCTCTCTCTTGCTTAATTCTAAATCAATGGCTTTAAGATTAAAGGGATGAACCTTACCTGTGTTAATTATAGGTTTTAAGTCATTTCGAAGATCCTCACTCGTACCAATCACGCCACCAGTTACCCCATTAACGATCTTTGGTGCGCCAAAACTTGCTAAAACAATATCTCCAAACCCTTCAAAATACCCAGAACTAGCATCATTTACTAAAACTGATTTATCCCCAATCATTTTTGTTACTTTATTCATGTTATTCTTAGCTATATAGCCTGGAAAATTTGGTACAATTACTGCAAGAACTTGTTCATGAATATCTATTTCTTTCAGTATGCCTAAAGTTGTATCATATTTCTCATATTCCAAGTTAAGTTGTTCAGCCAACTCCATGTATCCTGACCATCCTCCCTGATCCGGAACCAAAACCGTATCACTATTAGGGAATTGTTCCTTTAATTCATTAAAAACTGTAAATAGTCCGAACATAAAGCTAGGTACTATTTCAACTTTTTCTACCTCCATAGGTTTTCTTAGTATATCCTTTATCCTATTATATGAAGGGTAAGATTTCCAATTTTCAAAATTCTTCATTTTCTCGAATATTTCTTTCTCATCTACTCTATCATATATTACCGATCTTCTATGGGGAAGTTCCATAAAATCTACACCTATTTTTAATTAGTTGATCATAATCAGTTAAATATTGGGACCATACAAATTATGTCATACATCATTAACTATCAAATAGATCAACTGTTCAATAATTCATCTCTGATCGAACACTTATTGATTAAACTTTTCGTTTAAAATAGTTGGTTATTAAATTTATTTCAATATTTCTGCATAACGTTTATTAGGTGACCTTTATCAATAAATTTGGGGATCATGATGAGATCACGCATAACGGTGGGAATATACACTATTATAGCTTACTTAATTCTTACTGCCAGCTCCGGTAAGTATTGGCTCTGGCCAGCTAGCGAGATTATCGCAGGAATTATATTGACTATTATCGTAATGATGGTAGCTCCCAAGTTTTTAGACAAGATCAAAGGTAGCACCATTTTCCTTAACCCAAAAAAAATGCTCACTTTCATTCTTTACTTAGGTCCTTTCTTTTATGAAATGGCAAAAGCAAATCTTGACGTTGCTTATAGAGTTATAACAGGAAAGATCAATCCAGGCATAGTAAAAATAGAAACTGGATTCGAAAACGACACATCTGTTACAATGCTAGCAAACTCAATAACCTTAACTCCAGGAACCCTAACTGTCGATGAGAAAGAAGGAGATCTTTTTGTGCACTGGATCAACGTTGAAGATAAAGAACCAAAAAAAGAGCAGGTTTGTGGAAATTTCCCAGAATGGAGCCGGAGGGTTGCTGAATGATAGAAAACCCATTCTTCCTATCAGTAGCGACAATCGGGATATTTATTTTAATATCGTTTTTCAGAATAATTTTAGGACCAAAAGCCTCTGATAGAGTAGTAGGACTCGATACAATTAACACGATGGTAGTAATTTCAATGATATTAATAGGTGCCGCCCAAAACTCATCAATCTATATCGATGTTGGAATAGTTTACGCTCTCCTATCCTTCGTAGCAACACTATTCATATCAAAGTACTTGGAGGGTTCCTAATGAATTTGTTAATATACATATTCCTAACGATCGGATTAATATTTAATGGACTAGCGGCAATAGGTCTACATAGATTTCCAGACGTATACACTAGACTTCATGCAGGTACTAAATGTACAACTTTTGGATCAATTTTCATAGTCCTAGCAGTAATCGTATACTCCATAACTGAAGGAGGTTCATCAAAATTGGTGTTAGGTCTTCATTCAATTGTAGCTCTAATATCTTTACTTCTTACAAATCCAACAGGAGCCCATGCAATCTCAAGAGGATCACATAAAAGCGGTTATAAACCTGTAAAAACAGTTATCGATAAGATCGAGGAGGAAAAAAGATGATAGAATTTCAATATCTTCAAATCATACAGGCTTTGATCTTAACCGTTATGGTTGCGGGGTCCTATCTTGCTCTAAAACTAGAAGATCTTATATCAGCTGTAATAGCTCTTGCCTCAATGAGTCTTTTGCTTGCTCTTGAATTCTATATATTACAAGCGCCTGATGTTGCAATAGCAGAAGCAGGAATCGGAGCTGGTTTAACCACTGCAATTTACATTTTAGCGATTAAAAAGACAAAGAGGTGGACCAAATGAAAAAAATATTAGCTTACGTTGCACTCGTCATAGTTTTTGCATATCTATTGCTTGGGGCAACCCAGATGAGATCATTCGGGTCACCTGATTACAATGACATGGACCAGTACATGATAGAGAATGGACAAAAAGAAACTGCTGCTAATAATATTGTAACGTCTGTTGTATTTGACTACAGGGCATTTGATACTCTAGGAGAAGCTACTGTATTATTTACATCTGTAGCAGGGGTTTTAACTGTTTTAAGAGAACATTTTAAGGAGAGTGATAGCGATGGATGAAATGTCTAGAATAGTGAAAACCATTAGTAGTATCGTTTATCCACTTGTCCTTATCTTCGGATTCTATATTATTTTACATGGTCATGTTACTCCAGGAGGAGGATTTCAAGGGGGGGCAATCGTAGCAACTGCTTTTGCAATGATGATAATCGCCTTTGGAGCTGGAAGAACTGAAGAACTATTTAATGAAGACATATTATCTCTCTTAGAAAGTATAGGGGGTTTAGGATTTGTTTCTATAGGGCTCCTGGGGCTTGGAACAGTCTTCCTAGCTAACTTTCTAATAGGAACCCCTATATTCGGCCAAATACCTCCAACAGGCCCTAATCCAGGAATACTAAACTCTGGAGGGATACTACCTCCTCTAAATATTTTTGTCGGACTCAAAGTATTGGCGGGACTAGGATCAATAGTAATAGCATTTGCCACCTGGGAGGGTAAAAAATGAATATTCTAACAAATTTACCATTTGTAGCAGTAGCTCTAATGCTTATAATCGGTTTTTACGGGATAATATTTAAGAAAAACTTAATAAAAATGGCGATAGGATTAACTATAGTAGAAGCAGCTGTTAATTTATTTTTAGTATCTCTTGGATATGTTAAAGGAGGAATAGCTCCGGTTTTCACGTTAGCACCAAGAGAAGAAATGGTCGCACCAACAGTTCAAGCATTAACACTAACTAGCATAGTTATAGGGCTGGGAGTAACCGCATTAATGCTCGCCCTAATTATAAGAATCTACCAACATTACGATAGCATCAATTCCGACGATGTTAGGAGGTTAAAAGGATGATGGAACATGTCTCAATACTTGCAATCGCAATACCACTACTAGCTGCCTTCGCAACCCCCTTAATAGGTCGATTAAATAAAAAAATAAGGAATATCTGGGCCATAATCTCCTTAGGAACATCATTATCCTTAATTATACTAACCTTCAATGAAGTCATTAAAAACGGAATAATTACCTACACATTAGGAGCATCAAGCCCAGGACAAACAGTTCCAACAGGTTGGGCAGTACCAGTTAGAATTGTCCTAGAGATAGACGGAATGGGAGCCTTTGCCGCTCTAGGAATGGGAATAACAACCTTCCTTGCAGCAATTTACTCATGGAGTTATTTCGATGAAAAAGAAACAGGCTTAAACAGATTCTACACCTTACTACTACTTTTAGGGGCCGGTGGAACTGGACTAGCCTTCACAGGAGACTTATTTAACTTATTCGTTTGGCTTGAAGTTTCATCAATTTCAGCAACAGGATTAGTTGCTTTTTGGAGCTACAAAGGAACTCCAAATGAAGCAGGATTTAAATTTATACTGATTAGCGCAATAGGATCATTAATGGTCCTAATGGCCGTTGGTATATTCTATGGACAATACGATGCACTCAACATTGCAATGATAGCACAAAGAATGATGGACACCGGATTCACCAGCTTAGATAAAATAGGTTTAGTACTTCTAGTCGGAGCATTTGGAATGAAGTGTGGAGCAGTTCCAATGCACATGTGGATACCTGATGCCTATTCAGAATCACCAGCTCCTATAAGTATGGTAATGGTAACCACGAGCCAATTATCCCTATACGGGCTTTTCAGAATATCATTCTCATTATTTGGACTAAACTTACAAGGAGAAATACTTGGATGGGTAATAGTTATTTTTGGACTCCTAACGATGTTTGTAGGAGTTACAATGGCCCTAATACAGAAGAAAGTGAAAAGACTAATGGCGTATCACGCAATATCCCAAACTGGATACATGTTACTCGGGGTAGGGGTAGGATTAATCGCATTGAAAAGTGGTGAACTAGGAAGTTATGGACTGAAAGCCATGCAGGGAGGAATATTCCATATAATAAATCATGCAATGTACAAAGGATTACTATTTCTGACCGCTGGGGCTATAATATACAAAACTGGGACGAAAAATCTAAATAAGATTGGAGGACTGGCCAGAGAAATGCCAGTAACAAGTATAGCTTTTGTCATAGGAGCTGCATCAATAGCCGGACTACCTCCTTTTAACGGATTTGCATCGAAAATATTAATCTATGAATCAGTTTACAAAGTAAATCCATTTTTAACCGCTGTAGCGATGGTGGTTAGTGTTCTAACGCTAGCATCATTCGTTAAGATTTTCCAAAGCGCCTTCCTTGGTCCAGAAATCCCAGAATACAAAGGAATCGGAGAAGTACCAGCTAGTATGAAAATATCCATGATAGCACTATCCGTACTAGTAATCTTATTCGGAATATTCCCAGATCTAATCGTAAATACAATAGTAGAACCAGCTGCCAATGCACTAATTAATCAATTAGATTACATAGGAGGGGTTCTATGATAGGTGACCTAATAACTGGTAGTGGATTCTGGAATCCAATAGTATTTTTAATAGCTTTTATAATATTAGATATAGTGGCCTATATAGTTTGGAAGATGGGGAATGGAGATTACATACCAGAAGAAGACGGAGGAAAGCCATTTCTTTCAGGAAACCCCGAAATATCAAAAGAAGAATCCCATATTAAAGCAGATAACATTTACTGGGGACTAAAAGAAGCTCTGCATGGATATTACGAAAAAATGGAAAATATGCATAATGGAAGAGCCAATGATTACATCCTATGGTTCATAGGAGTAATAGCGATACTCTTAATTTTAATGGTGAGATAATGAAGTTATCAAAAAGTTTTGATAAATCTCTCTGGGCTTTTCACTTTAACGCAGGATCATGCAATGGCTGTGATATCGAGATCTTAGCAGCATTAACACCCAGATATGATGTAGAAAGATTTGGAATTAAGCTCGTTGGGAGTCCTAGACATGCAGATGTTTTACTAGTTACTGGTCCAGTTACTAAACCATTTAAAGACCCTTTAAAAAGAGTCTATAAACAAACTCCAGATCCTAAGGCCGTTGTAGCCATAGGTAACTGTGGAAATACCGGACACATCTTTCATGAATCATATAATTTAGAAGGGCCAATTGATGAAGTGATCCCAGTAGATGTATACGTTCCTGGATGCGCAGCAAGACCGGAATCTATAATTTACGGCGTAGTAAAAGCATGGGAGAGATTAGAAAAACTCAGGCAAGGAGAAGAAGTAGAAGATGATACAGTCACAGTTTCCGAAAAAGAGGCCAAGGAGGCAATAGAATGACCGAAGATATAGGAAAGGTAGTAAAAAAAGCTGAACCAGAAGAGATAGCCAATGAGATCGAAAGAAAGATTAGTCAAACTGAAGTGAACGTGAAAGAAAACATTGAAGGAGTAAAAGAAAAGAAACAATACAAGCTATGGATATCAATTGACAAGAAAAACATAAACAACCTAATAAAGTTTATAAAAGAGAATTATCACTTCCCTCATTTCACATCTATGGTTGGAAACGATCTGGGAGATAAGATTGTAATCAGGTACAATATATCAATTTTCTATGAGGAGAGATTTGGTGAAATTTCTATAATGATCGAAACTAACGTTCCTAAAGAGGATCTGACCCTTCCAACCATTACAACTGAGATCAAAGGAGCATTGACATCAGAAAGAGAAATCCAGGAAATGTTTGGGATTGAAATTAAGAATATTCCAGACGATAGAAACCTATACCTGCCTTATAATCAATCTGATGATGAAAATCCTTGGCGTAAGGACGATAAAGGTCCTGAAATGGAGGACTTGTATAGTAAGGAACAAAACCAGAAAGAAAACCTAGAATTGTATTCTGAAGAAAAGATCGAGGATTATGAGAAGTCTGATACAGAAGAGGAAGAAGAGGAAGTGGAAGAAAGTGAAAGAAAATATGAAATAGATTCCGACGCTTGTATTGGTTGTCAGCAATGTGTCTCTGAATGCCCAGTTGACGCTATTACTGGTGATCCTGGTAGTTCCCATGAGATTGATAGGGAGATTTGTATTGCTTGTGGGTCTTGTGAAACTGTTTGTCCTGTTGACGCCATAAGTTTGGAGGGCGATAGTGATGAATAAAAATAAAGAAACTATCGAATTTGATAATGGTAATGATCTAACCAAACTTGATAAAGGAAAATATTCCTATTCAGTTCCTGTAGGTCCAACAAATGTTGCTTTACACGAGCCTATAAGATTTTTCTTTGAGGTCGAAGGTGAAGAAGTTAGAGATGTTGACATTAAGCCTGGTTGGGTTCACAGAGGAATAGAAAAGATTGCCACTAAAAGAAATGCAGTTCAAATAGGGCCATTAGTTCAAAGAGTCTGTGGGATATGTTCGAATGCTCATCCATATACCTATACAAGAGCTATGGAAGATGCAACTGGTATAGAAGTTCCTCATAGAGCTCAATATATTAGATCTATTATGGAAGAGCTTGAAAGAATCCACTCTCATCTCCTTTGGGCTGGATCTGCCGCTCACGAGATTGGATTTGAATCACTTTTCTATTTGATATGGAAAGAAAGAGAAAAGGTTATGGATGCCCTGGAAACGGTTGCTGGTAATAGAGTTACCTATGAAATGTATATTGTTGGTGGTGTAAGACGAGATATCACCGAAAAGAGAGAAAATGCTATTATAAATGCTTTAAGTCATTACGAAGATGTTATAGAAGAGATCAACGATACAATGCTCGATGATCCTTCAGTTAAAATGAGGACAAGAGATATAGGAATTTTAAATAGGGAGGACGCAATTGAGCTTGCCGCTCAGGGGCCTGTTGCCCGTGGGTCAGGAATAAATAGAGATGTAAGATATGATCAGGCTTACTCTGCTTATGCAGATATAGATTTTGAACCGGTTACCCCTGATAATATCCTAGGTGAAACTCGGGGAGATTGTTATGATAGATTATTAGTTAGACTTAAAGAGGTTGAAGAATCTATAGAGTTAATTAAAACCTTCTTAAACGAAATGCCTGAAGGAAAAATCATGCATCATGACAATATGAACACATTGCTCGCAGATATTAAATCGAAATCTGGGGAGGGAATAGGAAGAATAGAAGGGCCTAGAGGAGAAGTCTTTTACTATGCATATCTAGAAGAAGGTGAAGATGCTCCATCAGCTTTTAAAATTAGAACTCCAACCTATGGAAACCTAATGTCTCTAATACCTATGTTCTTAGGAGATCAAATCGCCGATATCCCTGTTATAGGAACTACTATTGATCCTTGTATGTCATGTATGGATAGAGTAACGGTAGTAGACAAGAATAGCGGAGATAAAGAAGTTTACAGTAAAGAAGAGTTGTTAAAGATGAATAAAAACTTAAGGGAGGAAAAATGATGAGTTTGGTAACTAGATTAGTTATTGGAACTCCCTTAATAGCTATTACCTCAATAATTCTTGGACTTGTCTTTAAAGGATTCGATAGAAAGCTTCATGCCAGAATGCAATGGAGAGTCGGTCCACCACTAAAACAACCTTTTTTAGATGTTAGAAAACTTCTTACAAAACAGAACTTTGTTCCAGAAAATTCAATAAAATGGATATACAATTTAATGCCAGTTTTCGCCTTAGCTGAAGCTATTTTAATACTTTTGTTTATCCCAATGGGAGATTTTTCTCCATTACTTGAAGGATATGGGGACCTAGTTTTAGTTCTATACCTACTAGCCGGACCAGCATTATTCATGGCTATAGGCGGATTTGCTTCAGGATCTCCTTATGCAACAATAGGATCCCAGAGAGAAATGGTTACAATGATGAGCTATGAATTCCCCTTAGGAGTCACTATTGCCACAGTTGCATGGGTCATTAACCAAAGCCCTGTAAGTGGTGCGGCCTTCTCTTTAGAAACAATTGCAGCAAATCCTATCTGGTCACTGGTTAACCCATTAGGAGGAGTTGGATTACTATTATTACTTATTGTTCTACTTGCAGTAACACCAGCTGAACTTTCAAAGGTACCATTTGATGTTCCAGAGGCTGAGACCGAAATATCTGGGGGGTTGTTGTCAGAATATACTGGTAGAAATCTCGCAATGTTCTATCTTGCAGATGGTGTTAAAACTATCGCAATGACAGCTCTTATAGTAGCTATTTTCTTCCCTTATAAATTATCACCAGTTCTAGGAGTATCAGGGATATCAGGAACGATCCTAAACATGATATTCTTCCTTGTAAAATTGTTTTTAGTGATGTTTGTATCAGTTACGTTCGTTAGAACAGCTATTGCCAGATTCAAGATAGATCAGGTTTCTAGAACGTTTTGGTATCCAATAACTGTCCTTTCTTTAGGAGGATTGATCCTAGTAACATTAGCAGGGGGTGTTTTATAATGGTGACGAAGCTTGCGAGAAAAATTTTTAAGAGTTTATTTAAGAAGCCCGTTACAAATTTGTTTCCTGCGAAATATGCTCCTGATTCGGTGCTTAATCTGTTTGAGGCTGTAGAAGATGGTAAAGCTGAATTAAATGAACCTATTAATACCCCAGAAGACTTTAGAGGTAGATTGAGGTATGATAAAGATACATGTATTGGATGTCAACAATGTATGACCGTTTGTCCATCTCAAGCTATTTCTTTCCAACCTAAAGAGGAAAAGATTAAGATCAGTATTTCTAGGTGCACATTTTGTTCACAATGTGTTGAAATATGTCCCGTAAATTGTCTTGAGATGTCTGATGAGTTCTTATTAGCCGATTTCGATAAATATAGTGATGATTTAATTGAAGAATGAATAAATAATTCTTTCCCCTCTTTTCTTACATCAGTTCTAAATTCAAAAAAAATTTAAGTTTCAGACTTTATACCTCAAATATGAAATACTTAATTATTGGAGCCGGAGTTGCCGGCGTTTCTGCGGTCAAAGAAATACTCAGTGAGTGTAAAGATGAAGATGAAATCGTTATAATTACTGAAGAATCCTACCCATTCTATTATCGGCCAAGACTAATAGAATATCTTTCTGGAAAGGTAGATACTGCAGATATAATAATTCACGATGAAAAGTGGTTCGAGGAAAGAGAAATTGATCTAAAAACTAATGAAAGAGCTAAAAAAATAGATCCTGAAAACAAAACTGTCACTACCACTGACAATAACTATGATTATGATAAATTACTACTCGCTAACGGCGCCCATAGTTTTGTTCCCTCCATTGAAGGTAAGGATAAAAATAAAGTGTTCAGCTTGAGGGACCTTAAAGATGCTAAGGATATTCGTAACGCAGCCAGAAATTCAGATAAAGGAGTTGTCATCGGTGGTGGATTATTAGGTTTAGAATCTGCCTATAATCTTAGTGAAGCTGGACTTGAAGTTACGGTAATTGAAGTATTCGATCATTTAATGCCTAGGCAATTAGATCAGGAGGGTGGGGAAGTACTTCAAAACTTACTAGAAAAGAAAGGATTAGAGTTCTTAGTTGGTAGCAATGTAACAGAATTTAAAGGCGATAAAGAAGTTAGCTCTATTGAGATTGAGGATGAACCTAATATTGATACTGATCTGGTGTTGATGTCAGCTGGTATAAGGTGTAATACGGATTTAGTTGAAAACACTGATATAGAGTTTAATAATGGTGTAATAGTCGATGATTTTATGGAGAGTTCAGTAGAGGATGTTTATGCTGCTGGTGATGTTGCTGAATGTCAGGGAAATAATTATGGGTTGTGGACTGCTTCTAAGGCTGAGGGAAGAAATGCTGGTATCAACATGGCTAATGAGGATAAAGAGTTCCCAGGCTTTGTCCCGTCTCACAGTCTTAAGGTATTAGGAGTTAACGTTGTATCAGCTGGTGAAATAGATCCTGAAGGAGATTACGAATCTGAGATCGAGAAGGAAGAGAAATCGTATAAGAAGATCATAAAGAGAAATGGCGAGCCAGTAGGTGTGATTATAGTTGGAGATAAGTTTATGAAAGACTCTAATGAACTAGTTAAGAAGGTAAAAAATTAGAGTAAATTTAAGTATTAGTTTCCTTTGTTATCTTCCTTTTCTTTATCTTCTCCTGATTCCATTCTCTTTTTAATCCCTTCAGGTAGATCTTCTTCAACTTCCTCTAGATCCTCTTCTGATAAATCCTCTGTTCCTTTTAAATCCTTTAATTCGTTTGATACATCTGAACCTAGTAGATCAGCGGCAATTTCATCTTTGTCTACTTCTATATTTTCATCAATTTTTTCTTCCAGTTTCTGTTTAATTTCATCCACGTCTTCATCTTGTACTGATTGGCTGGTGAAAGATAGATCTTCAGTATTTACTCCAGCCCATGTTTTTAAGATTTCCATTGGCATTGGTAAAACCACTGTTGAAGCATTTTCAGCAGCTACATCGCTTATAGTTTGCATCATCCTAAGTTGTAGAGCTGCAGGATTTTTAGACATAATTTCAGCTGCTTCAGATAGTTTCATTGACGCTTGTTGTTCTGCTTCAGCTAATGTTATCCTTGCTCTTCTATTTCTTTCAGCTTCTGCTTGCTTAGCCATTGCTCTTTTCATTTTCTGTGGAATTTCAACATCTTTAACTTCAACTGAAGTTACTTTTATCCCCCATGGATCAGTTGCTTCATCGATTTGTTCTTGAAGATCCATATTTAGTTTCTCTCGTTCTGATAATAGTGTATCAAGTTCTGCTTTACCGATAGTACCTCTCAGTATAGTTTGGGATATTTGTGAAGTGGCCTCAATAAAGTCATCTACTTCCACGACTGCATCTTCAGGGTCCAATACTCTAAAATATACTACTGCGTTTACTCTCACAGATACATTATCTTTTGTTATTACTTCTTGAGCTGGAACGTCCATTGTTCTAGTTCTAAGATTTACTCTAACCATTTTATCTAAGATTGGTATAACTAAAAATATTCCCGGACCTTTTGCCCCTATTAATCTCCCTAATCGAAATATGACTCCTCTTTCATATTCTTTAACTATTCTAATGGACGAACTGAGTACTATAAGGGCAAAAATAACTACTATTATTGCTATTA
Organism: uncultured Thermococci archaeon; assembly: GCA_964436705.1. Lineage (GTDB taxonomy): Archaea > Methanobacteriota_B > Thermococci > Thermococcales > CAYNOZ01 > CAYNOZ01. The sequence goes on along the minus strand of CAYTEI010000001.1, from coordinate 104,689 downwards.
CGTTCGTGGTTGTTATTAAGCCAGATATACTTACAATAATATCACCTAACTATTGATCTTTTTTACGATTAACGTAAGTTCGTCACGATCTATTACTTTTACTTCAGAATGCTTTTTTATATGTTTTCCGTTTTCCGGTTTAGCTTTCCATATTTCGCCATGAATTTTAACCTTTCCAAAAGGATCAAGATCTTCATTGGCAATCCCTTTCATACCTATCATTTGCTCAGATCCCGTAGCCACTTTCAATTTCTTAGATTCAATAATCTTAGCAACACCAAATACAAAAAATGCTCCCGTTAATATGCTAATAGTAATGACAAGATAGCGAAAATTAATGTACCATTCTCTCGATACGAATCTTTTTAGATCTTCTGAACCTCTAAAAAGGAACATAGAACCGAAGAAAAAAGAAATTAGACCAGCTGCAGTGAAAAAACCAAACGTAGAAGTTTCTAATTCAGCGTAGAAGAACAATATTGAGATAAAAATAAATATTAAACCTACTATCTGAAAGCTTATATATCCGTAACCGATAATAGCAAGTAAAAGGGCAATGGTACCAAATGTCTCCGGCAGATACCATCCAGGAGATAAGAATCCAAAGACTAAACCGAAGATTCCAAGAATAAATAATAAATAGTTGATTGTTGGTTCAGTTATAACCTCAAGAACCCTATCAGATAAACTTTTTTCGAAATTCTCTATTTGGGCATTTTCTAGGTTCAAAGTCGTAGGATCATTTCCAACAGTTTTCAAATCGTCCGCTTTTTTAATCAATTCTTCAAGGGAAGAAGCCTTTAGATCTGATACTCCTAGTTGAAGAGCTTCTTCGGTTGTTAAGCTTAGATTTTCAGTGACAAATTTTTCTGCAATGGTTATATTCCTTCCTGATTCTTCTGCTAGAGATCTCATGTAACTTGCGTAAAAGTTTCTTATTTTCTCTGGGGCTTTAATTATTTGTCCAGAGGAATCGTATCCTAAGATAGGTTCACAGGCGCCTATTGAGGTAGAAGGCGACATTGCTATTAAATCGGATGACATGGCGATATAGGTTCCAGCAGAGGATGCTCTACCTCCTTGGGGATGAACGTAAGTGATTATTGGAGTTTTTGATTTCTTAATATCCTCTATGATATTCATCATTGATTTACCGGAACCACCAAGTGTATTTAAAAGGATTATCATTGCCTTGTGACTCTCTTGATTTGACTTATCTATAAATTTAGTAATTATACTTTCTTTATGGTTATTTATTTCTCCTTCTATTTTTAAAACGTTTACAGTTTTATTTTCCTGTGATCTAGCTGGGTTAACAGTATTGGATAGAATCATTGGACTTACTATGAGTGTTATCAAAATAGCTAACTTTCTATTATTCATGTATTATATATTGTGTTTGTATTAATATAAGATTATCGTTTCTTACCAATAAAATGATAAATCTTGAATTCAATACATGTATTTGTGATATCATGGTTGATCTTTGTACTACGGTTATAGATATTGAAAAGCCTGATGAAGTTGAATGTATAGTAGGACAAGGAAACTTTACTATAATGACTTTAGATGATTTAGCTAAAAGTTTATTAACTGCTAGTTCGGATATAAAGTTTGGTATTGCAATGAACGAAAGTAAACCACAACTGACAAGATATACGGGAAATAATGAAGATTTAGAAGGTCTAGCAGCAGAAAATGCAAAAAAAATTGGATCTGGACACACCTTCGTCATACTCATGAAAGATGCATTCCCAGTTAACGTTCTAAACACAATAAAAAACCATCCAGGAGTGGTTAATATTTATGGAGCTTCAGAAAACCCACTACAGGTCATTATTGGTGAAACAGATCTTGGTAGAACAGTTCTCGGTTTTGTTGATGGCTTAAAATCTACCGAAATCGAAAGTGAAGAACAAAAAGAAGAACGAAGAGAACTAGCGGAAAATATTGGTTATAAAATTGATTAAATGATATAATGATCTTTATTACCAGCAATGAACATAAATTCCATGAGGCTCAAGAGATAATAGATGAAAATATTACCCGTAAAAATATTCATTATCCGGAGTTACAGTCTGAATCGCTAGAAAAAGTAGCTAAATTTGGTATAAATTATATTGATAGAAATAATGATGTCGATGAATCATACTTTTTAGAGGATGCAGGTCTATTTATCGATGATCTAGGCGGATTTCCAGGAGTTTATTCTTCCTACATTTTCGAAACTCTCGGTAATGAAGGAATTCTAAAACTACTAGAGCACAATAATAATCGTAAAGCTTATTTTAAATCCGTAATAGCTTATAAAGAAAATCAGAATGATGTTAGAATATTCAAAGGCAAAACTTTAGGAGAAATTAGCAAACTAGTAAGAGGAAATAAAGGTTTTGGTTACGATCCGATATTTCAACCTAAAATATCGAACAAGACATACGGAGATATGGAAAGAGAAGAAAAAAATCAGGTTTCACATAGAAAAAAAGCTCTAGAAAAGTTTAAAAATTTCTTAGAGAGTTAAATAAAATTTTTTTTAATTATTATTAGAATTGGAAGTAACTTAGACACCATAAGAATATTTTCATTGAATGAGAAACCATATTAAAAAAAATTTCTAAATACTTCTTAGTAAGTTTACCCTCAGACTTGATTTATTGTTCTTTAATTAAAATAATTAATGCTAATAAAATAATGAAAAGATTCTTAAAAAAATCTTCATATTTTTGTTTTAACGGTAGGAATATGGAAGAAAATCCTGATCAAATTAATTTAATACCTGAAAAGGTCCGGCATATACTAAATGAGGAAGATCCTGAACTGCTCAGAGAATTAAAACTCCATTTAAATGAAATAATTAATAATCAGCGTCTTGAGACAATAAAAGGTAGAAATCAAGAGGATGAAGCCAAACTAATTCCTGTTGTTAAAAAAGAAGATAAAAAAAGAGATTTTGATAGTAAAGTAAATTCTTTAGTTAAAAAAATTAATAATGACCCAAGTAATTCAGAAAACTATGTTGAGGAATTATTAGAAATCTTAAATAATGGAGACGAGGAACTTAAGAGTTACGTTGCTTATTCTATTAGAAAGGTTTCCGAAAAACACCCTAAATTAATAAAGAATTGTACAGAAGACCGTATCCCCTATCTGGGCGAAGATCATCTCGATATTAGGAGCAACATCCTTTGGACTCTAGAAAATATATCCGAGGAATTTCCTAGCAAAATTACACCTTTCATCGATAATATTGAAAATTTGTTAAATGATAGTTATGCTGATGCTAGAAGAAGTGCCGTTAGGATTTTAGGTTTGATTGAAGCCGAAGAAGTCCTGGATAAATTACAAGAAGTAAAAAGAAATGATCCAGACGTAAAAGGAGAAGCTGAAGTGGCTATTAAAATGATAAAGGGTGAAAATGAAAGGGAAACCAATAAAGATCATAAAAAAGTAGAAAAGAAATTTAAAAAGATCGATAAAATATTTAAAAAATCAAAAAAGGAGAAAAAACACTTAAAATCAAATATTAATGATCTTCAATCTATGATACAAGATGAGAATACTAGAATACAAACAAAAGCAGTTAAAACAATCGAAAACTTATCAAAAAATTATCCAAAAGAAATAAAATCGTTAACACCGGACTTAGTTGAAATACTTTCAAAAAATTACAAACTTGCGAGAGTGAGTGCGATAAAAACTTTGAAACAAATCGCTAAAAAATACCCGGAAGAAGTTAAAGAATATACGCCAGTTCTAGTAAAAATTCTTAAAGACGAATCTGGAGAGATCAGAAGCAATTCAACCTATATTCTAGGTTTAATAGCTAAAGATTACCCGGAAGATATAAAGGAATACTCATCCAATATTATTCCCCTTCTATGGGATGAATTAGAAGAAGTTACGGCTACAGCAGTATTCACAATCGGTATCTTAGCTAAAAATTATCCTAAAGAAGTTAAATCTGCTTCTTCTAAACTTTCTACCCTTTTAAAAGATGACCTTAAATATACTAGGAGCAATGCGGCTCGTACATTAGGTTATATATCAGAAGAGTCTCCTAACGAAATTAAACCCTCAATACCACATCTTTTAGAATTATTAGAAGACGATTATAAGTATGCCCGAACAAATGCTGCTAGAACACTCGCCAAGATAGGGAAAACGTACCCTGAAGCGGTAACTTCAGAAATTGTTCCAATAATAAACAATGAGTATAATGGAGAATATGATCATGCTAGAAGAACCGCATCCCTTACCTTAAACCTAATGAAGAAAAAATAATCCTTATAGATTCAAGAAAAAGGAATTAAAAGTTAAAAAATACTAAAGTAACCTATTCTTTTTCATTGCTGTTGTTGTTGGGCTTGAGCTAATTTTTTCTGAATTTTATTAAGCTCTTCCTTTGTTTCGTCCATGCTCTCCTGTATTCTACTTTTAGAATCTTCAATTTTATCTATTTTGTTTTCAAGGGTTTCTATTGCACTTGGTATGTCTTTTTCTGCTTTGTATCCTCCACCAAGTCCAACAATGGCTTTTTCTGTATCTTCTATACTCACTTTTACGTAAGAATCCCCGCCAATCGGCATAATAGATTCTTCCTCTTCAGCATCCTGAAGACCATCTAAAGATTCCTTAGCTGTTTTTACCTCTTCTAACCTCGCGGAAACTTCTTCCAATCCTGTTTCCAAACCTTCTATCTGTTGTGACAGCATCTGATACCTTTGTTGAAGCTGTCTTAAATTTTGACCATCTTTTCCTTTCTTTTGATTCATAATTATCCCTTCTTTATATTTTCAATTTTAATTTTCTTTCTTGAAATCGCATGATCACTTCCAAGAAGAGAATAAACCTTCTCTTCAGCCATACTTTCAGATTCTGCTTCAATTGCTTTCTCAAATGAATTTGATCCTCTACCCATTTCAAACTTACCTGAAACTTTAAACTTTTGCAACTTAATCCCTCCAATCAAAAATTATTTCTTAAATAAAATTCAAAGATCTTTCAATAGTCCCTAATTCAGGACCAGTAGTTTTTTCTCCTGTTAAAGCACCATTCGAATTAGCAATAATACAGGTACCAATCTCCTTAACTCCTTTATTAGAAGTACCAGATTCAACATAAACATCAAAAAAACTCGAAACCGTCTTAGCATCAAGATCCGGATGTATCAACCCGCCTTTATTAGTAATAACTATAGATGAACCAACAGTTTCAGACCCGCCGAAATCTCTTAATTCCGCTTCAACCCCTAAAACGCTCTCTATCTTATTCAAATTATTTTCTGAAATCTTAGAGCCAACTACTGCTTTGTTATCATTAGCTTCAATGATATTCCCTAGAGCATTAGTCTTAGTATCTAATCTTTCAATATCTACATTTTCCGGGAGTTCTGACTCCAAATTACTTAACTCTAGATCGGTTATTTTTGGACTCACTAGAATTCCGTTACTATTCCCAACAGCAAGAACACCAAACATCTTCGTTTCAAATATATCTCCTTCGATCACCGGAACATCCAAAACATCATTAATGAAGCCCTTCTTATTATTAAGACCCTCTCCTACTACTACGAAAGCATCAGTAGCAAGAGCTACAGTCCCTAGGTAAGGTGTTTCCAAATTAAACCTTCTAAGCATTTTATTCCTCCAAGTACGCTAGGTACCCCTCCTCATCTTCTTCAACCTTGATACGAACTTTACTAGGAACTTTAGAGGCTCCTCTTTCCCAAACTTTCTCATTAACACTTTTATCAATCTTAACTTCTTCATGAACGTTTCTTTCCAAAAATTCCTTTATAAGAGACATTGCTTTGGAAGACCTCTGGTGCCTCGGAACCCTTTTAGCATCCCTCAATGGAACATTGTAAACTTCAGCCATGTTTATCATCCTCTATTTAACCAATTAGATATCTAAATCGCTTCTTCGCCAATTCCTTCTTTTTGGATTTCTTCTAACATTCATTTTAGACTTCGCTAAAACCCATAAAGGAATTCTTCTATTCTGCTTCTCTTTCTTAGCTAATTTTTTCTTAATTGAAAGACTTTTATTTCTTGACATGCAAAACACCTCAATTCCAACCTAAAACACAACTCTGTAAATGTGATTCAGGAAAAATCTCCTTAACTTTATCCTCACCATACTCTCTAGCCATAAACTCTCTTATCTCCATCTCATAATCAGGTCTCTCAGCTCGAGAACTCTCTTCCTTCTCAAACTCAAAAACATCCTCAGAAACTCGATTAATAGTCTTATAACCTATACCACTTAATGGCCTCACGTACTCCACACCATGCCTGTCCTCTAAGCTCTGAGTTTTAGACCTAGACATATCTGGTGTAACATCATCTCTCCTCGTGCCATCACTAACTACATTGACTTGATCTTTGGAAGCCAACTCTTCTAAAGCTACCTCATGAGCTTTCTGTATACCATGTCTAGATCTTCCTTTATCCAATATCAAATCAACGCATTCTTTCAATTTACTCACCGGAAGTTCAAGAACCTCATGATCATATCCAAGCTTATCTGCACTATCAGATGCAACTTTCCAACCCTCAGTAATACCGAAAGTAGCTGTTACCATCCTTAAATCATGTCCCATGTTATCCATGATGTAAGCTGATAAGGAACTATCCTTTCCACCGCTAAAGAGATGATGAGCTAACATTAGAAACTCGTTCCTTTTATATCATAATCTTCTTGTTCTTGATCCAATTTTTTAAGCAAGTCCTTCAACTGATCATCATCCATCTTAGGCTGAATACGACCAGCTTTAACCAATTGAATTACTGCACTTTCAATTTTCTTTGCAAATTCTGGTCTCGCCATCCTTATGTTAGATAAACGACTTCTGGCCTCACTGGTTAGATACTTACGTAATAAAGCCTTCTTTTGTGCTTCAGCCTGTCTTTTTTGCTCTTCTACTTGTTCTTGCTGTCCTTTTTGCTCCTTCAACTTCTTAAGCTTTTCTTTCCGTATATCTTCTTTATCTTTTTCCGGCATAAAAACACCTCCCATCAATATTTCTCAAGAGAGGTGATTTCTTCTTCCATCTGTTCTTTTATCTCTGAAGACAATTCATCTAGGAAAGATCTTCCTTTTGAAGATATTATCCTACCTTGAGGGCTTTTTTCAACGTATCCTACATCTTCCAAACTCTGAAGAATTGTCCTAATTACTTTTCCACTTGATTTCTTCTTCTTATCAGGAGCGTGTCCACCACGTTCTCTTCCTCCATAGTAACTTCTTAACCTCTCAACACCTATTGGATCATCGAGATAAACTTTTCTAAGTATTGAAGCAGCTCTCTCATACCACCAATCTTCATTAGAAGGTGGTCTTTCTTTATGAGAGCCACTTTTAACAAATTTTGCCCACTTAGGCATCTCAACTATTTCTTTATCCTTAATTTCTTTCGAAGCTTCCCTAACTAATATGTCTCCAGGTACGTCGTAAACCGTAGCCATAAAAATCTCCCCATTATTTGTTCTCTTTAAAATTATTAAGGTTTATACAATATGAACTTTTTTCCACGAATATCGATTAACTCAGAATTAGTCTTCCGAGCAACCTCTTCAGCTATCTCCTCTCTTCCTTTATCAGAAGAATAAGATCCAGATTTTCTTAATTCAACTTTAATAGCCTTAGTTTCTCTATTTTCAAATTGTCCGTTAATTTCATTTACAATGGACTGTGATAAACCATTTTTACCAATTCTAACAGATGTATTTATGTCATGATATTTTGATTTCAGTTCAGATTTATTTATCATCAAATCACCTACAACTTTTCTCGCCCGACTAATTCCCAAATTTACAACAAACTTTATCCCGAAAACTCTCATTAAAACGTCTAACGAATAAAGGATTCGATTTCTACTCTTTCTTTTCATCTTCATAGGGTATTCTCATCACTTCTCCACATTCAAGACAAGTTATACATACCCTCAAAGATCGAGTCCTCACTCTACAGTTTCTTCCAGGCTTTAAAAAACTATGGCATGAGTCACAATATCTTCTTTTCCATTTCTTCGGGATCTCAATAAGAACTCTCTGAGAAATTCTTAAAGCAATTTCAACATAGCGATGACTGAGTTCAGGATCTTCTTCGTAAATAGATTCAGCCATCTCAAAAAGGCTTTGGATCCTTTCACGCCCGATCTCTTTTTCATTCATTCCATACCAATCCCATGGCGAAGTCATTAATATCTTGCTTAATAAAAGATTTATGGTAAAGATGTGGACTGAAAAGAAATTGGAAGAAAACAAAAGAAAAATACTTAATTATTTGGAAAAAAACAAAAAATCCACTTTTAAGATTAAAAAGTTAGAAAGGGAACTTAAGATAAGCAGGAATGAATTAATCAAAACTTTGCTACATTTAGAAGGTTTAAATGATATTAAAATAATTAAAAGCAAGGAAAAAATATATAAATTATCTAAAAATGGTGAAGATTATCTCGATAAATTTCTTCCGTTGGAAGAATCACTTGAAATATTAAATAATGGTTCTATAAAAATAGAAGAGTTCATAGAAAAAATTGGAAATGAATCTATAATTGGTGAGCTAAAAAGACGAAAATGGATTAAAATACAAAATAAAGATAATAAAAAGATAATAGGTTTATCAGAGAAGGGTAAGAAATCTTACAAATGTAAAATTAATGAAAGAAAAATATTAAACAGATTAAAGGATCATAATCTTAATAGCAATGATTTAAAAAATTTTGAGGACTCAATAGAATGGTTAATAAACCAAAATATATTAAAAAGTAGAACAAAAGAACACAACTTAATTAAAGATCTAACCACCGATGATAAAGTTTGAGGCTAAAATAAATACCAACCAAATAGCTATTAAGGCATAGAAAACATATTTTATCCTTTTTGCCTCTTACGTTTATCCTCGTACTTACCTTCATGTTCTTTAGAGCAAAAATCCTCATCATCTGAAATTGCTTCTCCACATACCCGACAATGACTATGGGGCTGAATATAATTTTTTTCAGGCATTAAAATCCCTCTGATATAGAATAGAAAGCTACCCTTTTGAATTTATCTCAGTACCATTATGATCTCCCTTCACAACATCTATCAAACTTTCATCTTTACCAACTAAAATCGTTTTTATACCAGTGCGACCAATAATCCTAGCAGCTAATGGGTCAATAGGAGCAGATATTCCAGCACCTAACTCTGATTTCATCGAGATTTCTTGTAATTTATCGCTGCTGATCCTATCCAATTTCTTAGCACTTTCATTCTCTTTGGGATCTTTATCATAAACCCCATCCACATTAGAAACAACAACAAGAAGATCTGCATCTATATATTCTCCAACCAAAGCGGTAACGGCATCAGTAGTATGACCCGGATGTGTTCCACCCATCACAGGAACCCCATCCCCTAGAAATACTTCTTTAGCTCTATCAAAATCTTTTATTACAGAAGAATGTGCAACTTCTCCTATAGATTTTATTAATAGTTTAGCATTAAGTCTTGATACCTCAATACCCAACATGTCCAAAAATGTTTCATCAGATCCAAGACGAGAACCTGCTTCTATATACTCTCTAGCAGCCTTACCCCCTCCAACTACCACTAAAGGATCATGATCTCCACTAATTCTAATTACTTCCTCCCCTCTTTCTTTAAATTCGCTAACATCTGGTTTATCTGGAACTAAGATTGATCCTCCAATATCGAATACGACTTTCATTATTTGCCCCACATATATGCAAATTAGTTACATTAAAACTGTATCGGTTCTTGGAACAAAGTACGGAGATGTGTATTCCAGCTATATATTTCTAGTTTCAAAATGTAAAATACTTATGTCGAGTAAAACAGATTTTATTCCAAATCGACGTAGAATTAGAGCTTGTAGGGATGAAGATATAAAAAAGAATTAAAGAATGTAGATTTTCGACAAGAATATGTAAACAAAGTTTAAATCATTATAGTTGGCTTAACCAATCTTTCGAAAGAAGAAATGGAGGAAGATCATTGTAGGGTATTCAAGATATATTAACTGATATTCAAAATTATTCATCCATTCTTACTCAGTTGGACTGATACTTGTTGGGTTAGCCCATATAAGGAAAAAATTGTTTCAGAAAATATTAACCTCTCTAAAGAGGTAGGGGCCTTGGCTATGATATTGTAAGGTAACTCCGATAATGATACGGAGAATTGTAAAAAAGAAGTTTGGACGAGATCAATCATCACAATTCTTACTTATATTGAAAAATTTGGATATATAAAGATTAATTGTCTTGCTATAATTAAATAAAAAACCCAAAATATATAAACGAATATGCACCATTAAAGAACGGGATAAAATGGAGAAACATGACACAAATGATAAGAGAAGGGTTATAATAATGGGTGCGGCTGGTAGAGACTTTCATGACTTTAATACGTGTTTTAGAGACAACAAAGATTACGAAGTGATTGGTTTCACCGCCACTCAAATACCATACATAAAAAACCGGGAATACCCATCCGAACTATCTGGAGACCTATACCCAGAAGGAATACCTATATTTGATGAAAAGGACCTACCTGAACTAATAAAAGAACATAACATTGATCAAGTGATCCTATCCTACAGCGATCTTTCTCATGAATATGTGATGCACAGAGCTTCAATCGCTCTAGCTAATGGAGCAGATTTCCGATTAATGACTCCAGAACATTACCACATCAAGTCCGAAAAACCACTAATATCAGTTGGAGCAGTCAGAACAGGATGTGGGAAAAGTCAAACAACGAGAAAAATAGCATCTATGCTAAAGAAAAGAGGACACAATGTCGTAGTAATAAGACACCCAATGCCATACGGAGACCTAGCAGAACAAGCAGTACAAAAATTCTCAGATTACGAAGATTTAGAAAAACATGACTGTACAATAGAGGAAAGAGAAGAATACGAACCATATTTAGAAAGAGATATAACAGTATTTGCAGGAGTTGACTATGGAAAAATTTTAAGAAAAGCCGAACAAGAAGCTGATATAATACTTTGGGACGGAGGTAATAATGAGCCGCCATTCTACAAATCAGACCTACACATAGTAGTAACAGACCCACACAGACCAGGATCAGAAAAAAAATATCATCCAGGAGAAACTAATCTAAGAATGGCAGATGTTGCAATAATAAACAAAGAAGAAACCGCCGAACCAGAAGGAATAGACAAAGTAAGAAAAAATATTCAAGAGATAAACCCAAAAGCCGATATAATCGATTCAGCATCCCCAATATTTGTAGAAGAACCAAGAAAGATCAAAGGAAAGAAAGCTCTAGTTGTTGAAGATGGTCCATCGGTAACGCACGGAGACGTACCTTACGGAGCAGGAACTGTTGCAGCGAAGAAATATGCAGCTAAGAAAATAATAAACCCAAGAGAATACGCTGTAGGGACTATAAAAGAAACTTTCGAGGATTACCCGGAAATAGGAAATCTACTACCAGCCATGGGATACAGCGACAAACAAATAGAAGAACTAGAGGAAACCATTAACACATCTAACGCAGACGTTGTAGTAACCGGAACACCAATAGACCTCAAAAAATTAATAAACGTAGACAAACCAGTAGTAAGAGTAAAATACGAATTAGATGAAATCGGAAAACCAAAATTAACCAAATTCATAAACCAATTCGAAGAGAATTACCTATAAATCGACTATTCTATTTTTTATTCTATTTTATAAATTTATATCCAAAAAATAAAGTTAAATTTTAAACCCAATGTAAAGGTTTTAAATAAATTTTAATATTTTCTTAATATTTTAAATGGTTAATAAAAAGTATCATATATTTTATTTTTATGAATACATTGATAAACCTCTTTAATAAGTAATCTGATGGTTTTAATACCCCCTCCCCGCAAAAAAATAAAACCAAAAAGCTTCTTAAATATACTTGCTTAAACCCAGAAGGTGTCCAAGTGAAAGAGCTTCCAAAAAAATACGATTCAGATAAAGTTGAGGGAAAATGGCAAGATAAATGGAGCGAGATGGATGTATACAAATACGATCCAGAATCAGATAAACCTACTTACTCAATAGATACCCCTCCCCCCTACGTTTCAGGGGATCTACACGTAGGACATGCTATGAGCTACACACAAGCAGAGTTCGTAGCTAGATACAAAAGAATGCAAGGTTATAATGTATTCTACCCAATGGGATTCGATGATAACGGTCTACCTACTGAAAGATATGTTGAGAGAGAATTAGGAATTGAAAAAGAAAATTACGAAAGATCAGAATTCGTAGAGATCTGTAGGGACACCACAACAAAAGGAAGAGAAAACTATAGAAAAGTCTGGACTAGACTTGGAATATCAGTCGACTGGAATCTTCTCTACACTACCATAAACGAAAAAAGTCGAAGAATAGGACAAAGATCTTTTATAGATCTTCACGACAAAGAAAAAGTCTACAAACAAAAAGATCCTGTTATCTGGTGTCCAGAATGTAAAACCGCCATCGCACAGGCGGATCTAGAAGATGAAGAGTTCGATTCCGAGATCTTAAACATTAATTTCCCCTTAATAAATGAAGAAGATAGAGAATCAGTAGAAATTGCGACCACACGTCCAGAACTTTTACCCGCATGCGTAGCCGTTTTTGTTCATCCAGATGATGAAAGATATCAAGATTTAGTTGGAAAAAAGGCTAAAGTTCCAATATTCGGTCAAGAAGTCCCGATAGAAACCGATCACAAGGTAGACAAAGATTTCGGATCCGGAGTTGTAATGGTCTGTACATTTGGAGATAAAACTGATATTGAATGGTGGAAAGAACACGATCTTCCATTAAGACTTGCTATCAATAAAGATGGCACTCTAAACGAAAGAGGAGAAAATTACGAAGGAATGGAAATGAAAGAAGCAAGAAAAGAAATAAAATGGGATCTCAACCAAGAAGGCTACCTTGAAAATCAGGAAAACCTTACTCATGCAGTTCAGATCCATGAAAGATGTGACAACCCAGTTGAATACTATATTGAAGACCAATGGTTCGTTGAGATGTTAAATATCAAGGATGAATTAAAGGATAGAGCTTCCAAAATTGATTGGTTCCCTGATTACATGGAAAAAAGATTTGACGAATGGGTTGATGGATTGAAATGGGACTGGTGCCTATCCAGGCAGAGATTCTACGGAGTTCCTTTCCCCGTTTGGTACTGTGATAACTGTGACGAAATATTTCTAGCTAAAGAAAAGAATTTACCCGTTGATCCAACAGTCGATGACCCTCCTCATGAGAAATGTCCTGAATGTGGATCTGAGAAGGTTGAAGCAGAAGAGGATGTTATGGACACTTGGTTTATTTCCTCTTTAAGTCCACTGATAAATTCAAACTGGGGAGAAGAAAACTCTCGAATAGATGAAATTTATCCGATGTCTCTTAGACCACAAGGATATGACATAATAAGAACTTGGGCTTTTTATACCGTGCTTAAAAGTCACTTACACACTGAATCAAAGCCGTGGGACGACATAATGCTCTCCGGGATGGGCTTAGCTGAAAAAGGTAAATCTTTCTCCAAGTCAAAAGGTATAGTAGTTAAACCACTGGATATGGTTAATAAGTATTCAGCTGATGCGCTAAGATGGTGGAGTAGTTCAGTGAAATTGGGTGAAGATCTTATTTTCAGTGAGAAAGATCTAGTAGCAGGTGAAAAACTTATAGATAAACTATGGAATGCTTCTAGGTTTGTTCAACAGTTTTTACCAGAAGAAGTTGAGAAACCAAATGATGATGAACTTGAAACCATAGACAAATGGATCTTACAGAAGATGGATAAAGCTATTGAAGAATCAACCCGAGGATTTGAAACTTACGAATATGATAAGTCTAAGCACATTACTAAAGAGTTTTTCTGGCACGACTTTTGTGATAACTATCTCGAGATAGTTAAACAAAGACTCTACGGTGATAGCCCAGAAGAATCCAAGAAAGCTGGTGAATATGTTCTATATAAGGTTCTTCTTAATTCGCTTAAACTATTAGCCCCAATTATGCCCCATGTTACAGAGGAGATATACTACAAAATATTCAAAGATCGGGAGAGGGAGAAGGGAAATGATTTTGAATCAATACATGTTTCCAGATGGCCAGAAAAGATTAATATCGGTAAAAAAAGGATTCTAGATTTAGGAAACCTTGCTGTTGATGCAATTTCGTTGCTTAGAAAATATAAATCAGAAAGAGACCTAGCACTTAATTCTGAACTAGGGAAAGTAGAAATCTATATAGATAAAAAAATAGAGGATTATGGTCTAAATGAAACGATTTCAAGAGCTATGAAAATAGAAAATCTAGAAATTTCACATCAAAAACCGGAACTCGAAAGAGAAGTAACTGATGTCGATCTTAATTACGCCAAAGTTGGTCCAAAATATGGTAGTAAGGTTAAAGATATTGAGAAAAGTATAGAAAATAATGAATTCGAAATGAAGGAAAATAAATTAAAACTCAGATCAGGAAAAAAGGATATTGCTCTTGAAGAAGAAGAATTCCAGACCGAAGAGGAATACAGTATACAAGGTAAGAAAGGAGAAATAATACAGGGAGATGAACTAGTGATTAGGATCATTAAATAATTCAATCTATTACCTTTATTTTATCTTAAGTACAGTTCCTTGATTTCTGAGAATTTTTTTTCATCTTTAAAACTTTAATTGTTACAATTTCTAAAATATTCTATTCGTAAATATTACATTCTGATTTACTCTTCTTTTTGTTTGTTTTAACTTTTTTAATCTGAATATATACTATTATGAAATAATTATGGTTATTAAAGTAATGTTTTGAGAACATATCCTAAAGCTAGAAGTAATCCAAAAAATAAATGTAATTGTATCATATATATGTTTGCCGGTTTTAGTTTACTAAAATCATTATAAAAATTTTTAACATTTATGATTATTTTTACAGCTATTGGAATAGTAAAGAGAGCTATCAATGAATAAAATGGAATAATATTAAACAAAACGGCAACAATTAAATATAGATAGACGAATACTAGAGAAGATATAAATATCCATCGGCCATTACTCCGATTAAATCTTACTATCAATGTTTTTTTACCTACTTCCCGATCTGAATCTAAATCAGGGAATTCATTTATGATCAAAACTAAGGCCAAAAGAATTCCGGGGATAATAGAAGGGATAACTGCTTTTAAAGCTAGTGACCTTGATTGAACGTAGAAACTGCCAACTCCTATTAGTGGTCCAAATATTAATCCATTAGATAGTTCAGCGAATCCTTTATAACTTAATTTAATGGGATTAGCTGTATAGAAATAACCTATAAATCCTCCCAACAAAGTCAGTATTATTATAAATCTACTATTCAATTCATAGCCCAAAAATAAACCAATAATAATACCTATCAGAAAAAGTATATAAGCTATATTTAAAATCCTTTTAGGGCTTATTAGACCTTCTTGAATTACACCACTACCTCCACTGGACTCTGAACCTGATTTATTTAGTTTGTCAGCTCCAGATTTAAAATCAAAATAATCATTAGCTAAATTTGACCCCAAATGGATAGAAACAACGCCAATTAGAGTTAGAATAAAGTATAAAATGTTAATTGAATCTCCAGTTGACCATGCTACTAAATTGCCTAATAATACTGGTATTATAGAAGCGGAAATGAACTTTACTCTTAAAGCTCTTAACCAAAGTGTTATATTCATCCTAACTCACATTTATTATATAAATATACTATTCTTTATATAAACAATCTTTCTGGGTCCACGACAATTTATATTTTCCTAATATTTTAATCTCCTAATTAAGTTAAAGATCAATAACAATAAAAAATTAAAAACTTAAAATTGATTATTGGTTTAGAATATCTAAATGAATTTGATCGATATCTTGATAAAGATTTATCAACCTGATTTAATCACTAGTTTTTTTAGATAACATATTTTAAGGTATGTGGATTCTAATGAATGATCATAGAAAAAAAATTCTCGTTGGTGGAGTTTTCGATATACTACATGTAGGGCATCTAGACTTTTTTGAAAGATCAAAGGAGTTAGGTGACGAGTTAGTTGTTGTAGTAGCCAATGATGAAACTGTAAAAAGGAGAAAGGGTCGGTTCCCTGTTAATACTGAAGAAGACAGATTTAAAATAATTAAATCTCTTGAAATTGTTGACAAGGCTGTTATAGGTTATCCTAATGATTTTCTAAAAACTGTTAAGAAAATCAATCCCAATATCATAATTTTAGGTCCTGATCAAGAGTTCAATATCAAAGAACTGAAAAAAACTTTAAATAAAAAAGACTTGAATTGTGAAATAAAAAGACTTAAAGGCTTACATAAAAAAGAAAGAGCTAAATCATCCGAAATAGCCAAAAGAATACTTAAAAACTATGAGATCGATGATTTTAAACATGATGAACCAAAAATAAATTCTAAAAAAGCAGCAGAAGGTGAAGAGATCGATGAAACAAGCAATGAAGAATGAATTAGAAAAAGCCAAAAGGATTCTTAAAAATCATAACGATCATATAAATTTAGTAACACATATTGATGCTGATGGAATTACTTCTGGTGGAATAATCTCCCAAACCTTGGAAAGATTAGGGAAAGAATATGAAGTAGAAACCACTCAACTCACTCCCGACTTTTTTAAGAATTTAGAACCAGATGATCTTACTATTTTTACTGACCTAGGAAGTGGACAACTCAACTTACTCCAAAACTTTGATAGAAACGATAAAGTCATAGTTTTAGATCATCACCAGCCGCAAGAAAGGAAAATTCCTTAAGCTCATAGTAATGCACATTTATTCGGTTACGAAGGAGATAAAGACAGAAGCGGTTCAGGGGTTTCCTATCTAGTTGCTAGAGAATTCGGAGATAAAGATTTATGCCAATACGGAATCGTTGGAGCTGTTGGAGATCAACAAGCAGCTTGGGGAAAATTATCAGGCCTAAACCGTATTATGGTGGAAGACGGAATAGAAAAAGGTTACATTGACGTTAAAGATGATTTAATGCTATATGGAAGGGATACTCGCCCCTTATATAAGGCTATTCAATATTTTACCGACCCTTGGGTTCCGGGAATTAGTAATAATGAAGAAGGTTCTATTGCCCTTTTTTCCAGTTTAAATATTCCCTTAAAAGATGGCAGCTGGAGAAAACCTCGGGATTTAACAAAAGAAGAGACAAAAAAATTAGCTACTGCCTTATCTTTCAGAGCTGTTAAATTTGCTCCAGAAGAATTTAAGCCTCATGTCACAAAACTAATAGTTGGTGAATCTTATATTCTAAAAGATCAGAAACCTGAAACCCCTTTAAGAAATGCTAAAGAGTTTTCAACCAGTCTAAATGCTGCTGGAAAGAATGGGGCTCCTGAAATTGGAATCGAAATAACGAAAAATAACAAAAAAGTTTATACCGATCTCATGTCACTACTAAGATCACATAGAAAGAAAATAGCTAGATCATTGGACAGAATAGAGAGTGAAATCAAAACCACTTCCAACAATGTATTCCAATACTTTGATGCAACAGATAAAGCCAGTAGAGATATAGTAGGAACTATCGCCGGCATGTTATTAGGTACCAAAGATAGTGACCCATACAAGCCAATGATCGGTTATGTTGATTCCGGTGATGAGACTAAAATCTCCGCTAGAGGTTCAAAACTTTTACAACTTAAAGGAGTTAATCTCGCAGATGCTATTGAAAAAATTGCAGATGAGGTAGGAGGCGAAGGAGGGGGACATGCCCCCGCCTGTGGTGCTACGATTCCTACCGAAAATCTTGATAAATTTCTTAACTTATATGAAAGAGAACTTTCAAGCGAATGAATTTTGATCAATAGTGATATTATGTTTGATAATCTAAAGGATAAGGTTTCCGATCTTGTTGAGAAAGTAAGTCAGAAGGAATTAAGTGAAGAAGAGTTAGATGAAATACTTGAAGAATTCAAACTATCTCTACTTAGTAGTGGAGTAGCTATGGAGGTAGCTGATGAATTTGTAGAGGATATTAAATATGAGTTAGAAGGAAGACAGGTTCGTAGAGGTACTAATGTAGATAAAATTGTTAAAGAATCCGTTGAAGAATCAGTAAGAGAAATACTGGAAGTTAATGGAAAAAATTTCAAGGAAAGAATAGAGAAAGATGAACCGTTATCTATAATGTTCGTTGGTTTTAACGGGTCGGGGAAAACTACTACAATAGCTAAGATAGCGAAGGATATGAAAGAAAATAACTATGAACCAGTTATTTCAGCTTCAGATACTTTTAGGGCTGGTGCTATAGAACAGGTGAAGACACATGCCGAAAATGTTGATGTAAAGTTAATTAAGCATCAGTATGGAGGAGATGCCGCAGCAGTTGCTTATGACGCTATTCAGCATGCAGAAGCTAATGCTCTTGATGTCGTGTTAATAGATACTGCCGGTAGGAGTGAAACCGATAAAAATCTTATGGAAGAAATGAAGAAAATTAATAGAGTGGCGGAACCTGATCTTTCAATCTTCGTTGGTAGCGCGTTGGCTGGAAACTCCGTTATAGAGCAGGCAAAGAAATTTAATGAGGCAGTTGGTATCGATGGCGTCATCCTAACCAAAGTAGATGCAGACTCGAAAGGTGGAGGTGCATTATCTATAGCTAAATCTATTGGTAAACCTATCCTTTATGTTGGCACAGGCCAAGAATATAAAGATCTGGAAGAATTCTCACCAGAATGGATGGCTAACAAAATATTAAATAAATAATAATGAAAAAAGAAATTATAGTTACAAATTGTCTTTTATAGTATCTGCTATTCTTTTTACTCCCTCCTTAATCTTTTCATCTTCTACAAAAGTATAATTTATTCTCATTGTATTCTTTTTAGGGTTTTGTGCGTAGAATGCGTGTCCTGGAACGTATGCGACCTTATTATCAACTGCTTCTTCGAACATTTCCTCCGTATCAATTTCTTCTGGTAAAGTTACCCAAGAGAACATACCTCCTTCAGGATGTGTCCATTCTATTCCTTCAGGCATATATTCTTCAAAGGAGTCAAGAAGGATTTTCTGTTTCGGTGCATAGATCTCTTTTATTTTTTCTATTTGTTCATCGATTTTACCTGTTTTCATGTATTCATAGGCTATATATTGCGAAACAACGTTGGTACATAAATCTACTGATTGTTTGATTATTTCTAATTTTCTTATTAACTCTTTATCTCCTGCAACCCATCCAAGTCTGAAACCGGGGGCGAATATTTTGGAAAAAGTTCCTAGATATAGTGTTCTACCTTCATTTTCTTTGCTAATTATCG
>CAYTEI010000001.1:51939-85352 GCA_964436705.1 uncultured Thermococci archaeon | reverse complement strand
CTATATCTTAATTCATTGTAAGGACCATCCTCCATAATTAGGAAGTCATATTCCTCTGATAAATTAACTAACTTATCTCTTCTTTCTTCGGACATCGTTACTCCAGTCGGATTTTGGAAGGTTGGGACCGTATAGACGTATTTTGGGTCAATCCCGTTTTCTAACTTCTCTTCAAGAATATCTACCTTCATCCCATCTTCATCAACAGGAATATCAACGAAATTAGGGTCAAAGTTTTCGAAAGCTGTTAAAGCGGCTAGATAAGTTGGTGCACCTACTACAATATCTTCGTTTTTATCGATGAATGCTCTTCCTATTAAGAAAAGGCCTTGTTGAGATCCGGCTGTAATCATTATTCCTTCAGGGTCTATATTTGTATTAAATTTGTTTTTAAGTCTTTCTGAAATTAGCTCTCGTAGGCCTTCGTATCCCATAGTGGTACCATACTGTAGCATTTCCGTTCCTTTCTCCTTGAGAGCTTTAGAGGTAAGATCATTAATCATACCCACCGGGAATGAATCAGGGTTCGGCATACCCCCAGCCATAGAAATAACGCCCCCGCTTTTCACCACCTCTAGTATTTCTCTAATTTCAGATGCCTTTAATTCACTTGCTTTTTTAGAATAGTATCTTTCAGGATCCATCATACCTTGCCTCAGATCTCATTATTAAGTCAAAGTATATAAGAGTCCGGATCCTTTTATATAAGGGATTAAAATGACTGAAATTAGAAAAGAAGTCAAAGAGATTGCCAAAAAAATAGAAACCATGGAGATAAGAGGTGCTGGAAAAATCGCTAGAGCTGCTGCAAGAGGATTAAAAATGCAAGCAGAGAGTAGTGATAGTGGAACTGCCGAAGAGTTCTATGAAGAGATGAAAAAGACAGCCACTTTACTTTATAATACTAGACCGTCTGCTGTTTCTCTTCCAAATTCTTTAAGACATATAATTAATGATATCAAAGAAGTTAGAAACAATGACGGGGATTTAAAAGATCTTATGACTACTACTATAAACTCAGCTGAGGAATTCATCGAAGGCTCGAATCAGGCTGTAAAAGACATAGCCGAAATAGGTTCTAATAGGATTCAAGACAAAGAAATTATAATGACTCACTGCCACAGTACAGCTGCTACATCAGTAATAAAAAAAGCATATGAGAAAGATAAAATCGAAAAAGTATACGTAAAAGAAACTAGACCAAGATATCAAGGTAGAATAACAGCTCAAGAGTTAGCTGAAACCGGTATGCCGGTAGAAATAGTAGTTGATGGAGCTGCGAGACACTTCATGAAGAAAGTTGATAAAGTCATTATCGGAGCAGATTCCATAGCAGCAAATGGAGCTGTAATAAACAAAATAGGGACCGCAGACCTAGGATTAGTAGCTCATGAACAAGGGGCACTACTCATGGTAGCTGCCGAAACATATAAATTCCATCCCGAAACAATATCAGGAGAAATGATAAAAATCGAGGAAAGAGACATAGACGAAGTTGTACCAGAAGATATAAGAAAAGACTTTCCTGAAAACTTGAAGGTCAGGAACCCGGCTTTCGATGCACTACCTCCAGAATATATCAATGTAATAGTTACTGAAAACGGTATCATACCCCCGCAGTCAGCTCCCCTAATATTGAGAGACTCTTTTGGATGGAATCTAAAAAGCAAGGAACCATGGGAAGATTAATAACTCTCTATTTCTTTTCTTTGCAATAATGATCGAACTTAGTTCGGAGGTAAAGAAGGCCCAGGTAGAACTTCGTTACCTTCTTAATAGAGGTTACAGGAGGAAAGTCGCTTTAAAATTCGTTTCCAATCATCATATGCTACCTAAAAAGGATAGAAATATATTATTTAGAAAAGTATTTTCTAAAGATGAAATTAAAGATCATAAAAATAGGAAGATAACTATCAATGATCTTCAGGGAAAAAAACTTGGAATTGATGGTTACAATGTTTTAATTACTGTCGAAAATGTTCTACAAGATGAATATTTAGTCTGTGACGATGGATATATCAGAGACGTTGATGCTAGCTTTGGGAGCTATGAAATAACCCAAAAAACTGATAAAAGTTTAAAAGCTATTAAAAAGCTTCTTAAAAGCTATGATCCTAGTAAAATCACTTTTCTTTATGACTCTCCTGTGAGTAAAAGTGGAGAATTAGCAGAAAAAACAGAAAAAATTTTTAATAGCCCATTAGTCGAAGCAAAGGCAATAAAAAAAGTTGATTTAGAGTTAAGAAACTTTGAAGTGGTTGCAACCAGTGATAGAGGTATAATAGAACATTCTAAAAAAGTAATAGACTTGCCCAAATCAATTTTAAAAAAACGCAAAACCAAGAAAAGGTGAGCAAATGATAAAAATAAATGGAAGCTACGGAGAAGGAGGAGGTCAAATACTTAGAACCTCATTAGCAATGAGTTCAATACTTAATAAACCCATCAAAATAAAAAAAATACGAATAAACCGTAATAATCCGGGACTATCATACCAACACTTAAAATCAGTAGAAATCTTGAAAAAAATAACTAATGCTAACGTAAAAGGACTCAAAATTGGATCCAAAAATATAACTTTCAGACCCAACTCAATTACCGGTGGAGACTATAAGGTAAATATCGAAACAGCAGGGAGCATCACTTTACTCCTTCAAACTATTTTACCAGTACTAATTTATTCTAAAAAGAGATTTAAATTAGAAGTTATTGGAGGAACAGACGTCAAATGGTCACCAACTTTTGATTACTTTAAAAACGTTTTTTTATCAACTCTAAACCATTTCGGACTTGATTATAAAATTGATATAAGAAAAAGGGGTTATTATCCAAAAGGTGGTGGCAAAGTAGTACTTAAGGTATCTCCCAGCAAGATCAACCCAATAAAAATTAAAGAACTTAAGGAGATTACTAAAGTTAAAGGGATTTCTCATTGTGGTAGGCTACCAGAACACGTGGCCGAAAGGCAAGCAAAATCTGTATCAGAAGAGATTGATTTGCCAGGGAAGGTTGAAACGAAAAAAGTGGAATCTAATTGCCCAGGTAGTTCCATAACTCTTTGGTTAGAGAGATCAGATTTAGGTATAGGGGCTTCTGCTTTAGGAGAAAAAGGGAAACCTGCAGAAAAGGTTGGTAAGGAATGTGCTGAGCGTTTTAACAGGCAATTGGAATCCGGCTATGGCGTGGATGAAAAGATGGGGGACCAACTTGTACCTTATTTGGCTCTATATGGTGGAGAGATTTGGGTTAATAGAGTTTCCAATCATCTTAAAACGAATTTATGGGTTATTAATAATTTCATAGATGATAAAATTCTCTTAATGGGTGAAAAAGATAAACCTGGTAAATTAAAGGTAAGAAAAGGTGAAACTATATGAGTATACTTTTGAAAAATGGTAAAGTACTTTTGGGAGAAGATTATAAATTAAAGAAGAAAGATATTTTTATTAAGGATAATAAAATTGATGAGATCTCTGAAAATATTATGAGGAGTGCTGATTCTGTTATTAGTTGTGAAGATCGGTTAATTATTCCAGGGCTTGTTAATTCTCATAATCATGCATCTATGGCTATTTTTCGAGGATTTGGTGATGGTTTAGATTTAGATGATTGGTTAGGAAAAATTTATCCTATTGAACAAAGCCTTAGTCGAGAGGAGATAAAAACAGCTGCTTTTCTTGCTATGATAGAGATGATTAAGTCAGGTATTACTACTTTTGCTGATATGTATTTTAAGGAAGATGCTGTGGCGGAAGCTGTCTCTGATATTGGTATGAGAGCGATTTTAGCTCCAGGTATATCCGACAGAGGAGAAAATTCTGAGAGTGAAATAGATAGGGCTAATGAGGTGTTAGAAAGCATAAGATCTTTAAATGATGATAGAATTAGCTTTATGTATGGTCCTCATACCACTTATACTTGTTCTAAAGGATTTTTAGAAAGAATTAACGATCTATCAATTGATAAACATGTAAAAATTCATATGCATGTTGCTGAAACCGAATCAGGAATAGAAAAAACGAAAAATAGACATGGAATGGGGCCTATTAAGTTACTTGACGAAATTGGTATTTTAAGTGATAGATTAGTTGCTGTTCATGGGGTATGGTTAGAAAATGAAGCTATTGATTTGTTGAAAGGATCTGGGGCTAATTTCGTTTACAACCCTTCTTCTAATGCAAAGTTGAAATCTGGTATCGCTCCAATTGAAAAAATTAGTCAGAAAGTAAATGTTGCCTTAGGTACAGATGGTGCTGCTAGCAATGATTCTATGGACATGTTTGAAGAGATGAAAATTGGAGCACTTATTCAAAGAAGCCAAGGTAGAAATTTAAAGGCCGAAGAACTCTTTAAAATGGCTACTATTAATGGATCTAATGCTTTTGGCATTGATTCTGGAGTTATAAAGGAGGGATTGTTAGCAGACCTTGCTATTATCAATCTTGATGACCCTAATTTGTCTCCCTTAAATGATCCTATTGTAAATCTTGTATTCTCTGGTCACGGCAGTAATGTAGAATCCGTTATAATAGATGGAGAATTAGTTATGCTTGATGGAGAAATAATCGGTATTGATAGAGCCAAAATAGTGGAGAAAGTTAATAAAATAGCTGAGGATAAATTATGAAGTTTGAAGACGTCTATATATTAGATGAGAATGCTAAGTGGATTGGATTAGATACTAAAGTTTTAATGGAGAATGCAGGCAAAGGAGTAGCCAATGAAGTTCTTGACCTCCTGAATAGAGAAGGAAAAAGTAATGATGACAATAATTTCGCACTTTTCTGCGGTAGTGGAAACAATGGGGGGGATGGATTCGTTGTTGCCAGACATCTTAGTTCATACGGTTCAGTAGATGTATATCTGTTCGGCGATAAGTCATCAATGTCAAATATTACTAAAGATAATTATAAAGTTCTAAAGAGTTTTCCTTCCGTTGAGATTATAAAAATAAAGGATTCTAACAATCTTCATGATATTCCATTAAACTATGATGTATTATTGGATGCTTTGTTAGGAGTAGGTATTATTGGAAAGCCTCGAGAACCAATGGAAACAGCAATCAACTTAATAAATCAATCAAAATCTACTATTGTATCCATTGATGTTCCAACTGGACTTGGTACTAATGTGAAAGTAGATTCTGATTTAGTGATCACTTTTCACGAGAAAAAGGATAGGCTAAAAGATCCTAAAGTAGTTAATATTGGTATTCCAAAAGATCTTAACTACTTTGCAGGCCCAGGAGATGTAAAATCATTAAGAGAAAGGGGATCCAAGACTCATAAAGGTCAAAATGGTAAGGTGTTAGTTATTGGTGGGAGTAAAAGCTATCATGGTGCTCCAATTCTAGCTTCAGAAGCCGCTTCTAATCTTGTTGATCTAGTATATCTTGCCTCAAATGAAAAAGTCATATCCAAAGCATCTGAAAACATTATCCCAATTGAATTTCAAGATGAAATCCTAACTAAAAATGACGTCGGAAAATTAGAAAAAACCATATCTGAACGGGATATTGACTCCGTTCTAATAGGTCCAGGATTAGACAGTAAAGAAAAAATTTTAAGGGCAGCAGAAAACCTAATAAAAAATATTAAAGTTCCAATTATTGTCGATGCGGATGGATTAAAAATTAAAAACCTTAAGGAAGGATTAAGAAAGGAAGATATAATTACTCCGCACAAAGAAGAGCTAAATAATCTATTGAAAAGAAAACTAGAATTACCAGAGGCAATCAAGGGAAGAGGAAATGAAATAAAAAAAATCGCTAATGATTTAGAAGTAACTCTAGCTCTCAAAGGTGCAATAGATTTCATAAGTAATGATGAAAGATGGAAGTACAATGAAACCGGTAATGAGGGAATGACTACAGGTGGTACAGGTGACGTACTTGCAGGTATAATTGCAGGATTTAGAACCAATAATTCAGCATTTAAATCAGCTACTTCTGGAACATTCTTGAACGGATATATAGGTGATCAACTATATAAAAAATACAGAAACTCATACACAGCAAAAGATATGATAAGACTATTACCCGAAACCTATAATAAAGTTCTCAATCTCTAAAAAATCCGATTAAAAAAATTTAGAAATCCAATTTAATGTGAAACTGAGATGGGATTAACTTGATAGAGAAATAATCCAATAACTCTCAAGAAGTAAAATATTGAGAAAGGTTAAATAGATTGTAATTTTTTTCTTCTATCTTAAATCCCATTATCTTTTTGTTATCGAAAAATTAATTTGTTTTAATCCCAATATTTATACTAGAAAACCTGATTATACTTCAATTATTATAATCATTTTTATCCTAGAAGGGAATTTGAACCATTATGATCAGTAAGATTTAAATGGATTAAGATAGTAAATATGAGTACCTATAGGAGGTCAGACCTTATGAAGAATAAATGGAAAAAAATAGCCGCCCTGTTCGCCGTAGTTGCATTAGCACTTTCTGTTGCAGCTGCCGGTTGTACCGGAGGACAAGATGGAAATGGAGAAGAAGAGGAAAAACAATATAGTGTTGCTGTTGTTTTCGCTACAGGTGGTTTAGGAGATCAATCATTCAACGACATGGCCTACGATGGCCTACAAAGAGCTGATGATGAATTTGGAGACCAATTTACATTTGAATATGGAGAACCATCGCAGATATCAGATTTCTCAACTTACCAGCAAAGATATGCTGAATCAGGAGATCATGACCTAATTATTTGTGTAGGATTCCTACAAACAAGCGCTCTTAACGAAACTGCACAACAGTACCCAGACCAAGACTTTATGCTAATAGACTCAGTTGTTAACCAACCAAACGTAAAAAATGTAGTATTTAAAGAACACGAAGGAGAATTCCTAGCAGGAGCCCTAGCAAGCCTAATGACCCAACACACCGAAGTAGACGGAATAAACGAACAAGAAAGAATCGGATTCGTCGGTGGAATGGAAACACCACTAATCAAAAAATTCGAAGCAGGATACTGGGCAGGAGCAAAATACGTAAACGAAGACGTACAAGTCTCCTCAGGATACGTTGGAGACTGGAGCGACCCAACCGCTGGAAACGAACTGGCTCAAAACTTCAACTCTAACGGAGCAGACATAATCGCCCACGCCGCAGGAGGAACTGGATCAGGAGTAATCGAAGCATCAAAAGAAAAAGGATTCTACTCAATAGGAGTAGACTCAAACCAAGACCACCTAGGAACCGCAGACCCAGACAACCCAGAAGCACCAAGCCACACAATGACCAGCATGATGAAAAGAGTAGACAACGCCGTATACGACTCAATAGAAGACGTCATAAATGAAGAATTCGAAACAGGCACCATAGAAGCACTAGGACTAGCAGAAGGCGGAGTAAGCCTAACACCAATGGAATACTCACCATACGTACCGGACTCACTAGCCACCTACGTAAAAGAAGACATAAAACAAGCTATAATAGACGGAGAAATAGAAGTACCAAGTTCAATGGACGCATACGAGAGTTGGGCCGAAGAAAACGCCGGAGCAGGCCAAAACTACGATGAATTAATGGAATGATATTTTTAATAATTTCTCCTTTTTTCTATCTTTTAAACCTATAATGTAAGGGTTTTCTATTCTCATAGATATTATAAAAACTTATAGACTTTTAATGGATAAATTTCTTTTCTATTAAATTAGCTGAGGGTATTTATTTAGATATCAAAACTTTTTCATGGAAAAATTTTTTAAATACCTTTGAAGATTCAATTAAGAAGATCCCGAGGATTAGTTCCTAAATATATCCTTAATATCATGGTATATCTGAGGGAGATATAAAATTTAATTTTTAATAGGTGGGAGGATGAGAGGAAGTAAACAAAATGCTGTGGAGATGAGAGGGATAGTAAAACGTTTTCCAGGTGTTCTAGCCAATGATAATATTGATTTTAGGGTGAAGGACGGGGAAGTTCATGGTTTATTAGGTGAAAATGGAGCCGGTAAATCAACCTTAATGGAAATTCTCTATGGAAGATATTCTAAGGATGAAGGTGAAATATATCTTCATGGCGAAAAAGTTGATATTAAGAACGCGAAAGACGCTATGGAACTAGGGATCGGTATGGTTCATCAACACTTCATGCTTATACCTAAATTCTCTATAGCTGAAAACATTGTTTTAGGAAGAGAACCAGAAAAAAATAATCTTATTGACAAGGAAGAAGGAATAAAAAAGGTAAAAGAAATAGCAGATAAATATGGGCTTCGAATCTCAGATCCTTCAACGAAAATTAGAGACATTCCGGTTGGAGAAAAACAGAGAGCTGAAATACTTAAAACCCTTTATAGAGGGGCAGAAGTTTTAATACTTGATGAACCCACAGCTGTTCTCACTCCACAAGAAATTGAATCTCTTTACAAAATAATCGAAGAATTAAAATCCTCTGGTAAAACTATTATCCTTATAACGCATAAATTAAATGAAGCGTTAACCGCATGTGATAGAGTTACAGTACTTAGAGAAGGCAAAAAAATAGATACAGTTAAAACAGAAAATACTAATTCTGATGAGCTAGCTGAAATGATGGTAGGTAGAGAAGTTCTTTTTGATATAGAGAAAGAACAAGTAACCTCAGGCGAAGTAACATTATCAGTTAAAGATCTAAAAGCAAAGAATGATAGAGGAATAATGGCTGTAAATGGAGCTTCTTTTAACCTGAAAAAAGGAGAGATTCTAGGCTTAGCAGGAGTTCAAGGAAACGGACAGACAGAACTTGAAGAAAGTTTATGGGGAACCAGGAAAATTGAGAGTGGAAAAATCGAATTAGAAAATAAAAACATAACCGATTACCCACCAAAAGAAAAATCTAAAACAGGGATAGCATACATACCAGAGGATCGACTTAAATCCGGATTAATTACAGAACTAGATCTCACAGAAAATACAATGTTAGGATTGGAAGACAAATACATTAAAAACCAAATAATGATTGACTATCCCAAATGGATTAACTTAACTGAAGACTTAATAGAAGATTTCGATGTTAGAGCCCCCGGACCATATGAAAAAGCTGGAAAACTTTCTGGAGGAAACCAGCAAAAATTACTCGTTGGTAGAGAATTTTATAAAGATCCTGAAGTTATAATAGCTTCTCAGCCTACCAGAGGACTGGATGTTGGCTCTATTGAGTACATACACAAAAGATTACTTGATATGAGATCAGAAAACAAAGCAGTTCTTCTTATATCAACTAAATTAGACGAAATTCTAACTTTGAGTGATAGAATAGCTGTAATATATGAAGGAAAGATCGTTGATGTTAGACCTACTGAAGAGTATACCAAACAGGAGCTAGGTTTACTTATGACTGGAAAATCCAGCGGTGAAGAATCAGAAGAAAAAGAAAAGGTGGAAATATGAGTTCCTTCAGGCAAAAAATTAAGAAATACGTGATGAGGTACTTAAATCAAGAAGGAGGGTGGCAAGAACAGGTATTTCTGTCCATACTTGCTCTAATTATTCCTTTAATCATAGGGGCATTCATTATACTCTCCCTAGGTTACAATCCAATCTTTATTTACTATGAGGTATTAAAGGGATCACTTGGTTCTCCATCCAGCATAAGTAATACTATTTCGAAAACAATTCCACTTATCATGACTGGTTTAGCCTTAGCTATTCCTTTCAGAGTAGGTCTGTTCAATATAGGTGGCGAAGGACAAATAATGTTAGGAGGTTTCGCTGCAGCATTAGCTGGTATCTATATTAGTGCTCCAGCTTTAATTCATGTCCCAATAATGTTAATCGTTGGAATGTTAGTTGGAGCCTTTTGGGCATCTATAGCTGGAGTTCTAAAAGCCTATTTAGATGCTCATGAAGTCGTTACTACTATAATGCTTAACTATATAGCCACATTTTTAACCATATACCTAGTAAACAATCCTTTTAAGGGAAAAGGTTTTGAACCAAGAACTCCAAACATAAACTCTTCCGCTATACTACACCAATTCAGTGAACTACCCTTATTAAGACGGTTCATTAGTGGTGGAGGAGGACACGTAGGAATCTTCATTGCTATTCTCGCTGCTATTGGAATGTATTATTTATTATGGAAAACCTCAATTGGTTATAGACTTAGATCAGTTGGATTTAGTTCTGAGGCTTCTGAATACGGTGGTATAGATGTTAAAAAGACAATGGTTATTGGTATGATGCTTGGTGGAGCTATGGCCGGTCTTGGAGGATCTTTACAAACAATGGGTCTGTATAGAAGTTACACACAAGGATTTAGTCCCGGATGGGGATTTGATGGGATTGCAGTTGGAGCATTAGCTAGGAACCACCCACTCGGTGTATTATTAACTGCAGGATTATTCGGCATTCTTACTGCCGGAGGGAATCACCTTGATATCGCCATTGCTGGACTACCGAGAGAAATAATCGGGATACTCAAAGCTTTAGTTATACTCTTCGTAGGAGCTCCACAATTAATGCGTGTTATAAGAGGGAAACTAGGAGGAGGTGAAGAATAATGTCAGTATTATCCGATTTAGTCAGTGTAGCAGTTTTGAGTGGGATGATCGGTTCAGCTGTGCCAATAGTTTTACCAGCTATAGGTGGAGCTTATTCAGAAGGTTCAGGAATAATTAATATAGGACTCGAAGGTATGGGCTTAATGGGAGCTTGGACCGCAGTTGCCGTATCGTTCTTTATTGGAAGCCCTTGGCTAGGACTAATATTAGCAGGCCTCGTAGGAGGGCTTATGTCACTCATACTTGCCGTTTTATCTGTTTGGTACAATGCAAATCAGATTCTAGTTGGAGTTGGAATTAATTTACTAGCTGCTTCACTGACGAGGTTCTTAACTTGGCTTATTTGGGGATCAAAAGGAACATCAGCAGAAGTCGCGGGTCTTCCCAATATATCTATACCAATCATATCTAAAATCCCGTTTATCGGAGATATAATCGGCACACAGAATGCAATCGTATATATAATGTTTGCAACCATAATAATTGCTCACATAGTATTATTTAAAACTCCTTTCGGTTTAAGACTGAGATCCTGTGGTGAGCATCCAGAAGCTTCAGAATCGGCGGGAATCGATGTTTATAAAATGAGATTCATAGGGGTATTCATTAGTGGAGTGCTTGCAGGACTAGGAGGGGCCTACCTATCTATTGGAATTGGAAGTAGATTTGTTAGTGGTATGATGTCCGGAAGAGGTTTCATAGCTCTAGCCGCAAATATATTCGGAGGATGGACGGTTCTAGGAGCAGCAGGAGCCGGATTCATATTTAGCTACTTCATGTCGCTCTCAAGAAGCCTTCAAACCATAGGGATTCCATCACAATTTATTTCAATGATCCCTTACATCCTAACGATTATAGTACTTGCTTTTTCTTATAAGAGAGCAAGAGCGCCTGCAGCCGAAGGTGAACCCTACGATAAAGAATAATATATTCTTTCCTATTATCCTTTTTTTGTATTTTTTGTTACCCTTGAATCAAGGACTACATGTATTACGCCTGGTGAATATTTTTTCACTTCATTAAAGTTTATTTTCAAAACAGTATATCTTGATTTTGCTGCTGATCTCTTTATTCTCTTGTAGGGTCTTATTTTCTTTAGTTTTTCTGGTACTGTTTCGTGGTAATGAATTGTTCCTTCTGGTTTTATGATATCGAAGGCTTTGTCTATAAAGTGATGAGTTTACCTGACATAACCCATTAGTATTCTGTCAGCAAAATTTCTTTTGGGGAATACTCTAGAATCTAAGTTATAGGTACTGAAATTCTGTAAGTTATTTTTTTTGACGGTTTTATTTAGGAATTTGTAGGTATAATTGTTTTTTTCAATTGCATGAATTTTTACTTGTTTTTCGGTTTCTGATGCTTTTTTGGCGATTGGTATTGATAGATGTCCTATCCCTGCGAACATATCTACTATTTTTTCGTGGTTTCTTGTTTCTAGGTTGTACATTCTTTTTCTTTCTAATTCGTTTGAGGGTGAGAACATTATTTGGGTGGGATCTAGGACGTATTTGATATTGTTTTCTTTATGTATTTCTTGAGGGTTTTTATCTCCACAGAGTACCTGTGTTTTGGGTTTTCTATATTCACCACTTATTTTTGTTTGATCTAAAACGGTTTTGGCATTGAGAACTTCCATATATGTTTTTGCTATGATTTTTTTAAGATCTGTTCTAATGGAGCTAAGATCGATTATTAGAGTATCGCCGTACCTATACCATCCCTCCGGTATCTTACTAAGTTGATTCTTTGGTATTTCATGTTTAAGTTTAGTTTTTATTTCTTTTACCGGATGCATTGCATCTCCTCTAACTAAGTTCTTATCTTCGGATAGAAAATAATTACTATTACAGATATAATTGAAAGTAGAACTGTTATAACTGCAAGTATTTGTATCTTGAGTGGATCCGGGCTTGGGCCAAGATAAGGTCTTGTTCCTAATATATAGTCTGCTAAATCGTTGATGAAGAGCCAGATTAGTACTCCAGAAACTTTTAATTTTTTCTTATTATGTATTTTTGATATTGGCAATATTATAATGCTTTCTAGCGCCATTCCGGCATGACCAGTCATGAGAATTAGATAATAATACATGTTTGGGGGTGCTAAGAAGTATTCTGTGAAAAATAGTATTGTGAATACTGTCCATATCCCGTATTTAATTAGGTAGGCTGAGGTTAAAAAATTGAAAGTTCTTCTGCCTTTCACATTTATATCAGTAAAATTTAGTAATAGGGCTATCATTAGTAGTAATGTTGCGTTTGGACAGTCTGGAACGAATATCCATAGGTATTTTGAGGTTTCTTGAAGCTGCCATTGGTAGTAATAATACCCAAAAGCCGTACCGATTAGGTTCACCAAGAAGATAAGTATTAATAATTTCTTCTTCCAGAGTATTGAATATAGATCATCTTTATCCATCGGTATCAGGCCTAACTCTTTAATCATCTACCTTTCCAGCAGGTACCCCACTGTAAAATTCTTCATCTGGTACATCTTCAACAACCACCGCCCCAGCCCCTACTTTAGCTTCATCTCCTATCTTTACTCCTGCTATGATTGTTGAGTTAGCCCCTATCATTACTTCTTTACCGATCTTAGTTTCCCCAACCTTATATTCATCGATTAGGAACTCATGGCATAGGATCGTAGTATTATACCCGATTATTGAATTTTCATCTATAGTTATCTTATCAGGAAAAAATACATCGAACTGTACTCCAAGTCCAATAGAAACATCCTCACCAATATTCATACCTAATAATCTACATAAAAAAATTCTAACTTTTAGAGAAGGAAAATATTTACAGATCTCAATAAGTAAAAAGTTGATCAAAATTCTCAATGGATTTCTTACTTTATACCAACGCCACATGGAATTTTTTTTACCATCAATGGCTGTTGAATCCAATCTATCAGATCTATTTGACATCCTACCACCTTACCGCCATGAAACATCCACATCATCAGTTCTAAATTTCTGCTTAACTATTGATTCCTCCAAACTATGGCTAACCCCGCTTTTATACATAATTAAACCAAGATAAGCAATCATAGCTCCATTATCCGTACATAAAGATCTAGGGGGAACCTCAAATTCTATACCTTGATCGGAAGCCATATCAACCATCATCTCTCTCAATCTCTCATTAGCTGCCACGCCACCAGTAAGCAATACCTCATCCTTCCCAGTATGTGAAACCGCTCTTTCAGTAACCTCAGTTAAAGCCGAAAAGATCGTCTCCTGGAAAGAATAAGAAATATCCTCCTCCCTCTCGCCAGATTCATACTCTCTAATAGCTTTTGTCATTGTACCAGAAAAACTTAGATCCATTCCTTTTACAGAATAGGGCAGTTCAATATAATTATCCGATTTTTTAGCAAGCCTCTCTATCTCCGGCCCACCAGGAAAAGAAACATTAAATTTCCTTGCTAAACTATCAATAGCATTTCCAATACCCATATCCAAAGTTTCGCCAAAAATTCGATACTTATTACTCTCATAAGCAATAATTTGAGTATTACCACCGCTTACATAAGCAGTTACAGGATCATTAAAACCAGTCATCAACCTACCTATCTCAATATGAGCAATACAATGATTAACCCCTACCAATGCTAAATCATAATACTTAGACAAGGATCTGGCCGCAGTAGCGACTAACCTAAGACATGGACCTAAACCAGGTCCCATAGAAAAGGAAACAAGATCAATATCCTCCAAAGCAACACCGGCTTCCTCAAGTGAGCTATCAAGAACCTCTTTAATCACATTAGCATGATGCTCGGATGCTTTTCTCGGATGTATACCTCCTTCAAAAGGAGAAAAAGTATCATAAACGTTTGAAAGAACTTCGCCATTCTTCACAATCCCGATCCCAAGAGTATGAGCAGTTCCTTCTATACCGAGAGAGATCAAACCAGAATCAATGCTAGAATTAGAAGAATAGGAAGAATCTGGATCGACCAATTATTATCTCTCCTATTCTTTCTTCCATTCCGTATAATCGCATCTACCACAAGTAAATCTATCTCCATGATCTGCCATGAAAACCCCTGATCCACAGCGAGGACAAAATCTTCCATCTTTTTCTACTTCATCATCATCCATATCATAATGTTTGTACCTCATCACAACCCCTCCCTTATTCATTATCTTTAAAGCCATTTCTTACTAAAGAATAATCAGATTCAACTTCCATCAACCTATCATTGCTATCATAAACCTTCACTAAGGCCTTTGATCCTTCACTCCCGAAAGGAGTCTTTACGTGTTGAACAATCACTTCATCTTCATCTAAATCTTCTTTAGCAACTAATTTATCTCTAATATCCTCTCTAGACGGGGTTGGATCCCCAGGATGTGAAACACTTAACTCTATCTCTTCTCTCTCTAAAAGAGCATTCTTTTCTCGACTATTGATTTTCAATTCCATCTTCATCAACCTCCTTCATTGAATTAAAAACATCATTCACAAAATCCTTACATGAATCATCAACTTCAACAACAACGAGTCCCTCATCAGGCTGCCCATAAAGGATGAGCGACCCATATGGAGCATGAATCGCACTAGGGATAACGGCAAGATCCTCCTCACCATCAACCCTTAAGCGGATCCTCTGACCATCCACTTCTATTAAATCTATCGCTTTTTTAATCTTATTAATCATATCATCAGAGATATACCCTGCTGGATTTTTAACCCTCATCTGCATATCTGAATTAGGAAGATCCGTATCATAAGGCTCCCTTTTAGTTTTATAATCCAAGATCAATAGGTCAACATCAATTCCGACATCCAAAGCATTCTCTGAAGTTATATCGCCTACTGTTATTATCAATGAATCATTATCAATTCTTTCACTAGCTTCCTTATAAGGTAAAGGTATTTCGCCTTTAATCAGATCTCCCTGAGGCTCCTTTAATCTCTCTCTTATTTTTGGCGTTAACTTCCTGTAATTCATCCTACCTAACCTTTATAGCGTATCTACCTGGTTCTTCTGCTCCGATTTCATCAGCTATTTTAGATTCATTAACATTTAATATAATTACCAAGCCGGACCAATTATCTGATAATGAGCTTGAGTTACAGACCGGGCATGTACTTTCTTTAGTTATAGCATGGCATTCTGTACATGCTAATTCAGCCATCATCTCCCTCCTCTTCATCAGATTCTTCTTCCTCTTCTTCTCTTTTCTCTTCAATCCACTGTATTTTACCAAGACCCGGTTGTCTCATAGTCATTTTTATTCTTAGATCTTTTTTGGTACTTATAGAAACTATTCGTCCTCTTACTTCATCATCAACTTTTAATAACTTATTAGTATCTTTACCAGCAAACTGAAGATTTTTCTCGTCAAATGATACATATTCATCCATTAGCTGGGAGATATGAACCATTCCATCTTTTGGACCGATCCTTACGAAGGCAGCGTAATCCGTTGCATCACTTACCCATCCTTCCATTACTTCCCCATCATATGGATCGAAAACTAAAGCATTAAATACGACCTCATGATGAGATCCTCCTTCTGTAGGAACAACCTTACCTTCTCCTAATTCTTCAATATCCTTAATTGAAACTACTAATCCTTCTGATTGACTAAAAGTACCTTCATACTTCTCCATTAAAGCATTTAAAGCTGATTCCTTAAGATCTTTCTCAAAGTCCTTAGGTGAAATCTGAACTATATCTCTAATCTTGACAAGCTTATACATGTACACCCTCCATTATTCAGTAATACCAATCTTTTCAAGTAATTTATTTTGCCTAACAAAGATTACAGGAACACCATTCTCCCTCAAACTATCAATAAGATCACGATCATTAGTACAAACAACCACGTTCTTGTTAGGGGCATATTCAAGTAATGCCTTGTCCGGATCCATACCACGACCAATCTCAATTTCTTCGAACCTATCAGCTATCTTCAGAGCAACATTAACATCCTCTTCTTTCTTTTTACCCTCTGATCTTAGCTTTTTAAGTTCAGCCTTAACACAAACCGGTATCCGGATTCTATAATCTCCAAGGAGATCATCTAACCTCTCAGATACATCAACTCCTAACTCTACAGGGGCAAGCAAAAAGTTAGTATCCAAAAGTACTGACCACTGATCACTAGACATTATCAATCTATTATCGTTCCATGCCCCATTAATCTCCATCTAGTTCCAATCCTACGACTTAAAGCCACTTGGTCACCTATTTCAGCAACTATAGGAACTTCAATAGATATCTCTGCTTCTCCACCACCAAGATCTGTGACTACACCAACAGTCCTAGCAGTTCCCACATTGAGTAAAACTTGTTCACCATTTCTCATTGGTTCAACTTCTTTAACGTTCTCCATACCCACTATAGTATCTAAAAGATTTACCTCAACATTAATAGAATCTTCCCAAACAGGAGGCAGATCACCAGGCTTTCCTAAAACGTTACCAGATAGATAATCATCCTGAGTAAGATTAGGATCTAATTTAGTCCCAATACCCAATAAACCTCCAGGACTGCCCTTCTCTATTGGATCCTTACCAGACCTTAGATCTGTAACTTCAGTTATCAAAGGCTCATTTTTATATGTCTCATGCTGCTCATACAACCTACCAGGTCTCAATTCTATTTCATCACCAACTTCTAGTTCACCACGGCTTAAAGATCCGCCAACTACTCCTCCAGAAAGATCATCCGGTAGAGTCCCAGGCTTATTTATATCAAAACTCCTTGCGACATTAATTCTTGGAGAAGCCTCTGGATCTCTTTCAGGAGTTGGAATTTCCTCTTCTATTGATGAAATAAGCTTTGAAATACCTACATCATGCTCAGCAGAAATTGGTACAATCGGAGCATCTTCCGCTATCGTACCAGAAACAAATTCTTTAATTTGATCGTAATTTCTTTTAGCCTGATCTTTATCGACCCTATCTATCTTATTCTGAGCAATCACTATATTTTCAACACCAGTAATCCCCAGTGCAGATAAATGCTCCCTAGTCTGTGGTTTAGGACAATCTTCATCTGCAGCAATAACTATTATTGCTCCATCCATAATAGCCGCACCAGAAATCGTGGTAGTCATTAATGCCTCGTGTCCAGGAGCATCAACAAAGGACACCTTCCTTAAAACCTCAGTAGAACCACCACACTCCGAGCATTCCTCCCTAACAGAATATTTATCACATTCACTACATTCTCTAAAAACAGTGTCTGCATAACCAAGTTTAATGGTTATTCCTCTTTCTAATTCCTCACTGTATCTGTCAGTCCAAGTCCCAGAGAGAGCTTGCACTAAGGTTGTTTTTCCATGATCTACATGCCCAGTTAATCCTATATTTAATTCCGGTTTAATCGCTTTTGCCACTTAAAATCACCCTATTGTTCGAGCTTTGCATTCACTTGAACGATTTGACGACTTATAACGTTTCCATGAACGTTCTTTCTCCTTTTTTCTCCATCTTCTTTGGGATCATAACCTACTCCTTCTTTTAACAGTACTTTCTTTCGTTCCTGCCCTTCTACTCCAGGCCTCATCGGGAACCCATCTTCATCAGACCCCCCAATGATCCTCAGTTCCCCTTCCTCGTCAACGATTGATGCATCGATCGTTTCTCCTATTTCTTTCCCTACTAAACTTTCAGCTTCATCTCCAACTACTTCTTTCTGAACGGCTTCGCCATTAGATTTTGAAACAACTACTTTGAATTCTACCATTACATGACACCCCATAATGATTCTTTTTCTCTCTTCTTTTCAACAATTTCTTTTAGAATCTCATTTTCGTGTTCTGGAAGTCTATCTTGATATTTTTTTAGTACTTTATAATCATTTTCGGTAACTTTGGTGTAAAGGACGTCTCCAAGTTTAACTTGACGTCCGATAGTTATGTTTGTTATTGACATTGCTAATTCGTCTCCGGATTTAGCTTCATCTAAGAAGTCATCTCCAGACTTAATTGATTTGATTCTCCCAACATCCTGTCCATCTTTGGTTAATCTGTCCCCTACTTTTACTTTCCCGTCCATCACTTCTACTCCAACGATTGCAGGATCTCGGGACCTGAATACATAACTATTATCCGGAATGATCCTGAATTTGCCAGGATGAGTAACAGAATTTAATTTTTCTTTTATCTTCCTTTCTCCAAGCTCTTCTTTCCATTCTTCATATGATTCCATTATTTCGTATATTACATCACTAAAGAAGATTTTTATATCGTGTTCCTTCATGAACTCCTCAGCTTCGTCAGTTATTCCCACTCCAAATCCAAATATAACTCCTAATTTCTCATCTTTTTCCCCAATAGTATTAGATGTAATTATATCAGATTTCGAAACATCTCCAACATCAGCTTTCTTTACAGGTATATTCTCTTCTTTGGTGGTTTTATAAAAAGCTTCTAATGTTCCTAAAGTATCAGCTTTAACAATTACTCCAGTACTATCGGTATCAGCCTTGATCTGATCAATTTCTTCTCTAAGCCTATCCTCCGCTTCCTTTACATCACCATCAGAACGACATGCAATCAAAGGTGACCCCGAAATTGCATTATCTAAATCTGGAGCAGATATCTTAACACCGGCAGCTGCATTAATACTATCAATCTTTTTGAACTTCTTCTCAGGACTACGAATCTCGTCTAAACTTTTAGGTTTTAATATAGATTTAATTCTAGTCGAAATAGGACCTTCACTACCTCCAACAACTATATAATCACTACTCTCTAAGGACCCATCATATATTATAGTATCTATTGTCGAACCCATGCCTTTTTCTTCCTTTACTTCCAATACTGTTCCTCTGGCTGGCCCCTCGATCTCGACACTTAATTTTTCTCCAATATATCTTTGAGCTAGACCTGAAAGAACCATTAGTAGTTCAGGAACACCTTCCCCAGTTATGGCAGAAACGGGAACAATCCCAATTTCCTTTCTGAAATCACTTACTTCAGTAAAAATATTAGAGGAGAAATCATTATCATGAAGATCACCTACTAGTTCATAGATCTTTTCCTGTAATCTGCCTTGAACATCATCTCTTTGTTTTTTAAGAGTTTTAGTATAAGATTCATCTTCATTTGGTCTCCAACCTGTTATTCTATCTATTTTATTCGCTGCAACGATGAAAGGAGTCTTATTTCTTTTAAGAATTTCTATAGACTCTAAAGTTTGAGGTTGAAATCCCTCATTAACATCAACAACTAAAATAGCAAGATCAGCCAACGACCCGCCTCTATCCCTAAGAGAAGTAAATGCCTTATGACCAGGAGTATCTATAAAAAGAAGACCTGGTAACTCCAAATCATATTTATTTGATAAGCGACCGCAGATTTCTTTTACGGAATCCATCGGTATCTCCGTAGCTCCGATATGTTGAGTTATCTTACCCGCTTCTCTAGAAACAATTGTTGTACCTCTAATCTTATCTAATAGCGTAGTCTTTCCATGATCAACATGGCCTAACACTGATACTATAGGCTGTCTTTTGATATTCCCAGATTCCTCTATTTCTTCCGATGAACTCATATTGATCCCTCAAAATAAGTTTAATAGTAAATATATTCCTTTTAAAAAGATTAAAACCTTAGAATTCTCTATGATACCATTCATCAGATCGCTCAAAATCATGTATCTCTTCTTCGGTAAAAAATAGGTCAATCTCTTTTTCCGCACTTTCAAGAGAATCAGATGCATGAACAATATTATGAATTGCTTTTCCACGACCTAGTCCTAGATCCCCCCTAATAGTGCCTGGATCAGCTTCCTTAGGATCTGTATCCCCTAAAATCTTCCTAGTAACTTCTACAGCCTTCTCACCTTCTAAAACCATAAATAAAGAAGGGGAACTAGTTATATATTCTATAAGAGGTTCAAAAAACTCTTTACCTTTATGCTCTGCATAATGATCCTTGGCTGTTTCTTCATCTACTTCTAACATCTTTGTAGCAATTACCTTTAAGCCCTTCCTCTCAAATCTTTGGGTAATTTCACCGATCAATCCACGGATAATTGCATCCGGTTTAACAATAACTAAAGTTCTTTCAGGACCCATCTTACCGGCTCACATTCAGCCTTTATTAGTCCATTCTACTTTCTTGGGATCCCTACCAAGATCAAAATTCTTTTCACACTTACTGGAACAGAAATAGAAAATCCTTCCATCATTCTTGACATACATCTTTCCAGTTCCTGGCTCTATCTCTTCACCACAGAAAGAACATTCATGAATATCTACCATTTAATCACCTAATCTGCTGAAATTTCTCTAGCTTCTCTATTCGTCTCTCTTAGAATAACAACATCGCCTTTTTTAATAGGGCCTTTAATGTTTCTAGTAATTATCTTATCTTCATCTCTACCTTCAAGGACCTTACATTTTACTTGGATTAAATTTCCTTGTACACCAGTTCTACCTCTGACATCTACTACTTCAGCCGGATATCCTTCATCATCTGCCAACTAAATCACCTTCATAAAATTTAAAAAATAAAGTTGAATTGAAGATTATTCCTTCAATTCATTTACTTTCTTTTCAACATCTTTAATTGTATCCATAGCATCAGCTGGTTCTGAAATCGCTACAGAAGCTGTTGGAACTTTCAGACCTGCTGCAGATCCTAATTCCCTCTTCTCAGGAACATAGACATAAGAAATGTCTTTTTCCTCAGAAAGAACTGGGAGATGAGCAACGATCTCTTCCGGAGATACATCCTCCGCAATCACAACAAGATCAGCTTGCCCTCTCTCAACAGCTTTTGTTGTTTCATTAGTACCTTTGCTTATCTTTCCAGTATCTCTAGCCATTTCAACGGCTTCTAAAGCTTTATCAGCTAAATCGTCAGGAACATCAAATCTTACATACATAGGTTTTGCCATACCAATCATCCCTCCTAAAAGTCATCGATCATGGTTCTCATTGAATTGTTCAGATGGGTTTATAAATGTTGTCGGGTTCGAAAAAGTCTATAAAATAAATAACTATCAAATCGAAATCTCTCCCTAGACCCTCTGAACTCCATACTATTTCATTTCACTAACTTTTAAAATTAATTGAGGAAAAAATCCTCTGATATTAAAAAAATTCAATAAGAGGAAGCCCAAACCTCCTCAGCTTGTAAAATATCCTGAGCCATATGAGTACTCTTACCTAACTTAATAGAGCCACCACTTCCAACTGTTCCCGAAAATATAAATTCATCATCCTCATTATACAACTGTAAATTTTTTCCAGCCAAATCCTTACCAGCCAATATTACAATCTGATCCTTATTTTCCTTGATCTCAGGTCTCATCCGATCAGGAGAGTCTTCATCCTCCCGACTCTCTCCTGACCTCACATCTATTGAAACACCAAATTTATTTTCAATACTATCAATCCTACCACCACCCTTCCCTATCACAGCTGGTATCTCCTGATCTCTTACGTAAACAGTTGCCTGATTACCGCTGACCTCTACTTGTGGATTATTGGCGTATTTACTTATTTCAGAAGCTAATTCAGAGGGATCAACCGCATCAGGTTGATTATTGCCAACAGGTACAACAACGATCTGTTCGCCATAAGTATAGATCTCATATTCGAGAGCATCCGTTCCGAAATCTTTAACTTCTATCACAGGTCTGGCTAAATCTTGCTCTTGCATGCCTGAAGGTACCTTGACTAGATATTCTAAAGCTAATACCTTATCAACTCTACCACCACGTATAAAAACTATGGTATCTACCACTTGAGGTATCATACCAAGCTCTACCCTACCTATTAATCTCTGAACAGCATCTATACCTCTTGAAGCATGTACTACACCGATCATTCCTACTCCAGCAAGCCTCATATCGGAGAAAACACCAAAATCATCAGTACTTCTCATCTCATCAAATACCGTATAATCTGGCCTAACCAGCAAAATTAAATCTCCAGTTCTTTCCATGTCCCCTCCTAATCCTGTATATTGAGTAATATCATTGTTTACTTGTAGATCACGAGGTTTTTCCATAGTCTTAACTACTCTATCCTTTTCATTATAATACTCCGCTAATGCTTGAACAAAAGTAGACTTTCCTGCTCCAGGAGCTCCCGCAACAAGAATACCCTCAGCACTTTCCTCAAGACGATTTCTAAGTCCGTCATCTAAATCATATTCGTCAAGACTTAATTTCTTAACTGGTCTAACAGCCGTTATTTCCATCATATCAGAAAAAGGTGGTCTAGTTATAGCGATTCTATACTCATGTAATTGTATTATAGAGGCTCCCTCTTCATCCAATTCTATAAAGCAATTGTCATATCTCCTAGCTCTTTCAATTATATCATTCGCTATGTCCCCTACTTCCTCATTGGTAAGTTTTTCCTCGGCTATACTTTCGAATCTGAATTCTCCTGGTTTTCCCCTTTTTGCCATCGGCGTCCTATCTGACTTTAAATGAACTGACATAGTGTTTTCATCAAAAAAGTCTTCTACTTGCATTTCAAACTCTTCTGTCGGTTCAAGATAAATAGTTTCTATTCCTCTAGCCTCTGCAACGTCTTTTTGAATCATATCCCCCGTCACTAATATTCCACCTCCTTCAACCGCGGCATCAACGATTAAATCATCAACAATATCTCTCTCCTCAGGTCGGGGTCTTTCACCGAAAACTTCCATAGGAATTTCAGATCTATCCGCTAATTTTCTTATTTTTTTAAGTTCATCTAAGCCAACAAATCCTGTTGATCCGCCTTTATTTGCTTGATTTTCTACCTCAGCTATTACAGCCTGTGGTATCATTATCCTTTCTATATCAGGATTTCCTTCAATGTAATTTCTAAACTTTCCATTAAGTATAACGCTAGTATCAGGTATTAAAGTTCTTTCTCGCATTAAATTCACCACATTATAAAAATCTAAAAAACCATTTAGTTTAAATTTAAGATAACTAAGTCTTTTATCCGATTTAAATAAGGTTTAAAGAATTCTTTTTATACGTAACTAATTACAGAATTCCATTCCTGTCTTTATAGTTATTCATCTTAAGCTTAAATAATTTGTGTCTGAAAACTGAAGAGTTATAATTATTCATAAAGTGACAATAGATTTATAAAAATAGAATTCTCTTTAAAATTAAAGGATAAAAAACTTATGCAGTCAGTTTATTCATTCCAATCATGATTAAAAAATAAATTAATTAATTTGGTGACATGATGCATCTTACCAAAGAAGAAGAGAATATTCTAGATGGTGAAAAAGGAGAAGCGAAAAGAAAAGCTATGAAAATACTGACAACTCTAGGGGATATATACGGAGCAGAAAAACTTATTCCAGTCAAAAGTGCTCAAATATCCGGAGTATCTTACAAAACAATTGGTGATGCTGGACTAGAATTCATAAGAGAGTTTTCTAGTGACGAAAATGCAAGAGTAAGTATCCCAACCACTCTTAATCCTGCGGGAATGGATACTAAACAATGGAAAGAGATGAATATATCTAAAAAATTCGCAAGTAAGCAAAAAGAAATTATCAAGGCCTTTAAAAAATTAGGAGTAACTTTAACATGTACTTGCACTCCATATTTATCAGGCAATCTTCCTAAATACGGTGATAACCTTGCTTGGGCCGAATCTTCAGCAGTAAGCTATGCAAATTCTATAATTGGGGCAAGAACGAACAGAGAAGGAGGGCCAAGCTCCTTAGCAGCCGCCTTAATTGGAAAGGTACCAGAACATGGATTACATTTAAAGGAAAACCGTAAACCAACCAAGAACATTAAAATAAATTTTAAACCCTCTAATTCTTCTGAATATGGAGCAATAGGGAACTACATTGGAGAAATAATTGAAGATGGTATACCCTACTTCATTAATTTGGATCTCCCCAGTATAGACCACGGAAAAACCTTAGGAGCCGCAATGGCAGCTTCAGGATCAGTAGCATTATTTCACGTTGAAAAAGAAACTCCTGAATGGAAAGAAGCAAAGAATAATAATTTAGAAGAAATAATCGTCAATAGAGAGGACATCAAATTCCGAGAAAGTAATTTGAAATCAGACCTAATTTATATTGGTTGTCCCCATGCATCTTTAGAAGAAATAAAAAAAGTTTCTAAAGCTCTTACTGAAGAAATAGATCCAGACCTCTGGGTTTCAACTAGTAAAGGAGTTAAGGAGTTAGCAAAAGACCTAGGATATGTCGAGAAAATAGAAAAAAAAGGAGGGCTAGTTATAACCGATACATGCCCCGTGGTTTCTCCTATGGAAAATTATGACGTTATAGGTACTAATTCTGGAAAAGCAGCAGAATATTTACCCACAATGAACGACAAAAAAGTCGTATTCGGAAGCCTTGAAGAGCTTCTAGAAGACGGTGATGTAAATGAATCGTGAACTAAAAGGAAACAAAATCACTCAAGGAACAGTCTCAGGTGAATTACTAGTCTCAAAAAAACCAATTTCTTTCCTAGGCGGAGTAAACCCAGAAACAGGTAAGATCATTGACCCCAAAAATAATTTAAAAGGAAAATCAGTTTCTAACAAAATATTAGCTTTCCCCCATGGTAAAGGATCCACAGTCGGATCTTACATTATTTATCAGCTCAAAAATAATGATAAAGCTCCTAAGGGATTAATTAATAAGAAAACTGAAACCATAGTAGCCGTCGGAGCTATCATTTCTGATATCCCAATGATAGACAATATTGAAATTGATTCTTTACGGAATGGGGAAAAAATTACTTTAAACGCAGATAAAGGCGTTATAATATTTGAGGAGGAGTAAGAATTGCCCGGTAATGAATATGAATGTACTCGATGTGATTCTAGAGTTACTAAAGACAGTGAAGAGACCGTCCTAAGAGACAAGTGTCCTGAGTGTGGATCAGATCTTATTCTTGTCGATACTTCTCATAATATTGATGAGTCAAGTGATGATGAAGAGAAGGGAAAAGAGTCTGAAAGAATTGT
Source organism: uncultured Thermococci archaeon (assembly GCA_964436705.1). Classification (GTDB taxonomy): domain Archaea; phylum Methanobacteriota_B; class Thermococci; order Thermococcales; family CAYNOZ01; genus CAYNOZ01. Next base: position 59,921 of record CAYTEI010000001.1, on the reverse strand, counting down.
TAACCCTTCTAAAATAACAGTTCCGGGTGGAGTGGAGATTGAACCCCCAGAAGATATCGAGAATATTGTTGATAAATATTTTGATTATAGTAAAGTTAAGAAAAAAGATGAGGCTTATATATTCGACATTGATGAACTTAAAGTAGATAATTTTGAGGTAGTTGTGAATGAATTTAAAAGGACAAATGCAATACCTGCCTTAAGGAAAGAAGGTAGTTTAAAGCTTATCATAGTCCCTAAAGAAATCGATGAGGGCTATAATTATTGGATCAATCTTGTTCTATTTTTTATTACCATTGGATCAACCTTCTTAGCCGGATACGGATTATCAGCTGGAAATCCATATGTTGAAGGAAGTGCTATCGTTAATGCAGCTGCTTTTTCAATTTCTCTCCTTGCGATCCTAGGTACACATGAGATGGGTCACAAAATTATGTCATATAAACACGAAATAAACGCTACTTTCCCATATTTTATTCCTTTCCCTAACATCATAGGAACTATGGGCGCAGTTATCCGGATGAAAGATCCTATACCTAATAAAGACGCTGCAGTTGATGTAGGATCAGCGGGGCCAATACTTGGAGCAATCATCGCCATTCCAGTTACAATAATAGGTCTATACCTATCAAAGATCATTCCTGCTAGCCAAGTACCTACTGAGGGAGGGATCATCTTCGGAGACAACTTATTGTTTCTTGGACTGCAGAATTTGGTTACCAGTGTTCCAGAAGGAAGTATACTAATGATACATCCAGTTGCCATAGCCGGTTGGGTTGGTCTTTTTGTTACAAGTCTTAATTTAATGCCAGTTGCCCAACTAGACGGTGGTCATATATCTAGAGTCGTCCTAGGGGAGAAATGGCATGATTTACTTTCAAAGCTAATTTCAACAACTCTATTTGGAGCTGCCCTGATTCGAGTACTTCAAATGCAGTTCTTTCCAGAAGTATTTGAAATCCCCATTTCCCCAATTTATCTTCTCTGGGGATTAATTCTTCTGTTTATGAGTAGAGCTGGACATCCAGGTGCTCTAGATGAAATCAATTCTATGTCTTTAAAAAGAAAAGTTATTGCAATAATCGCGGCAGTATTATTTATTATTACGTTTACTCCTAGAGCAATTTGGATCACTGGCGGATTTTAGACACTATTGTCATTCTTCTTCTATTTTTGTTGGAGAAGGCATTAGTATCGCAAGGATTAAATAAACTAGTATTCCTGAACCATAACCAAGAGCTATTAATATAAAGATTATCCTAACTATTGTTGAATCAGTATCCAAATACTCTGCAACCCGCCACAAACTCCGAATAATACCTTATCCTCTTGACTTTTATGAAGTTTTTTACTCATCAGATCATCTCTGCTAATTAACTATCCTTTTGGTAATAAAAAGATTATTAATAAAAAAATAACATCTAAAAAATACATTTAATTTAGGTTTTCTTGAATCTTCTCCTTTACAACCTGATTTACTAATTCCCCATCCGCTTTACCTCTGAGTTGATCCATTGCCTTCCCCATTATCTGGCCCATAGACCTCATACCTTGTTCTTCTATTGTATCTATGTTCTTTTGAACAATTTCCTCAACTATTTCCTCTACTTCATCCTTACTCATAGACTTTAATCCTTTTCTCTCTACTATTTCTTTTACACTTAAACCTTCTTGGGCCAAACCTTTAATAAGATCTTCTAATCCTTCTTTAGAGATCTCATTGGAAGAAAGCATTTTAAAAGACCTAAAAATTTCATCATCAGTGATTTCATTCACTTCGAACCCGTCCCGGCTCATTGACTTCATTTTTCCTGTCAGGAACGATGCTACGAAGTTAGGATCCTCCCCTATATCTACTATTTGTTCAAAAAGATTTCCTCTACTTTCCTCAACTATTTGTTTCGCAAGATTTTCCTCTAATCCGTAATCTTCTTTTATTTCTTTTATCAATTGGTCGGGGGTTTTTGGTAAATTCTGACTGATTTTATTCTTTTTTTCTTTCCTAATTTCGACCGGTGGAACATCCGTTTCCGGATACATTCGAGCCTTCCCTGGCAGAGGTCTCATATACTTAGTATTGCCATCCTCGAGTGCTTTTCTTGTTTCCTCCGGAACCCCTTTTTGAGTTTCTCTAGCTCTTTTGATCACTTCATCCAAAGCTTTCTTAGCTTTTTCTTCTTCTGAAGCGACTAATACAAAAGCGTTAGAATCTTCCTTATTAATATTGAGATCTTCCCTAATTTGGTTTAGTTCTTCTTTGGAAATTCCGTATGATGGTAATTCATCACTGTGGAAAATACCTTTAACGAATTTTTGTGCTCTGTCCGCCATTTCAGTGCCTAATCTTCTATTTGGCTGAATTTCTTTTCCTATTAAATCATTAAATCCTTTAAGAAGAACTCCAAAAACCTTTCCACCTGATTTAATTTGATTTTTTATTATTCCAGAATCAGTATCTTCAAATACATCCGTTAAATTAACATAATTCTCTTTTATATCAATTTCTCTATTCTCTAGTTCTTCACTGATCTTCAATAGGCTTATTTGTCTTTTTACTTCATTTCGTACTAAATTTTCTAAAAGGTCTAAATCCTGAACCCCTTTGACCTCGATGCGACCTCCGTTTTCAATAGAAATATTCAAATCCTGTCTTATACTTCCTAAACCTCTTTTAACTTTTCCAGTTGCTTTTAAAGCTTGACCAATTTTATAAGCCACATCTTTAGCCTCTTCGGGATGCCTTATATCGGGAGAGGTGGTAATCTCCACTAAAGGTATACCCAAACGGCTTAAATCGTAATGAACCTCTTTATCTGATCTTTCTATAATTTTAGACGCATCTTCCTCTAAACAAAGAGAAGAAATACCAACTTCCCCATAATCAGTACTCACATTACCATTAGTTCCTATAACAGCCGTTCTCTGGAAACCCGATATAGTAGAACCATCGATAACTACTTTCCTCATAAAATGAACCTGATCCACAGGAACACAATTTAATAGAAAACTAATCTGAAGACCAGTATCCAAAGCCTCACCATTAGGAGTATGAGGAGGCTCCTCGTCTAGATAGACTAGATCCGATTTCTTTTCATTACCATGATAAACAAATTTCTTTCCTTTTTTCACTTCTTCAAGAGCAGCTTGATCTATCTCACCCATCTCACTCATAGTAGGCCTAAGTTTTCTTTCAATCTCAAAGTCATCATTAAACTCCACAGAAGGAGAAGGAGAAAATAATTTATTTGTATCAAGCTGTCTATGAATCTCCAAACCTACTTTAAGCCCTAACTCTTCATACTCTACATCCATTTTGATCACCTGTGACCAAAGTAAGCAACTAAAGGATCTGTTTGATCTATTCTACAGAAACCAAACCTTTCAAATTGCACAACCTGATCCTCTTTATACTCTCGATCTTCAAAGAATCCTTTTTTTATACTTGCATCATCCATTATGATTTTCCCTTCTTTATAATCATCATTAATCCAGTGGATAAACTCACAGTCTTCGTTACGAACCTTTTCATACTCTAAGCTATCGAATTCAGCCTTTATAACGTCCTTTGAAGATTCAAGGATTTTTAAATTGAATAAATCCATTAATCTAACAAGTTCAGACTCCTTTAAAATATTTAAATCTTCCTTAGAAACATATAATTCATCACCAGATTCGTAAACGAATTTTCTTGTTCCTCGATCAGGATAATCCGGATGTACAGGCAATTCAACTTCCAAATTATCAGTATTTATTTCTTCCGAATTAACTATCTCTACTGGAACAGGATCAGCTACAAAAAATCTTCTTTCTGCTTTATCATCAATGATCTCACGATTTTCATTGTAAAGAGTATCAACTGGAACCGTTATAGATGTCTCTGATAGTCCGAAAGATAAAACAAAATTCCTAATAGCATCAGGTTCGAAACCTCGCTTCTTCAATGATTTAAGAGACCATGTTCTAGGATCTTCCCAACCTTCATATTCGCCTTTATCGATCTTTCTTTTAGAAGTAGATGTCGAAATCTTTATACCCTCTATACTAAGAAGTCCGTTGTGTAGTATTTCTGGGTGTTTCCAGCCTAAAAGATCCCACATATATTTTTCCATCTTATCTTCCATCACCAAATCCTTACCTCGTAGAATATGAGTCATTCCTAGCTTATGATCATCGATAGCCCACGAAAATTCCAGCATAGGCCAAACTCTGTAATCATTACCCACTTTAGGATGATCGATTTCAGAAATTCTTAGTAGAACTCGATCCCTAAAGGCAGGATCATCATGTTGCATATCCGTTTTCAAACGAACAACTGCTTCCCGCTCACCGTAATCTCCTTCAAGCATTTTATTCCACTTTTCAAGATTTTCCTCAGAGGATTGACTTCGATGCTCACACTCTACTCCTTCCCTACGATTCATTCTTAATCTTTCAGCATCACAGGTGCAAACATACGCCCAATCATTATTCAGGAATTCTTCGGCGTACTCATAAAATAGTTCTAACCTATCTGATTTGTAAATGATTTCATCAAACTCTACATTGAGCCATTCCAGATCTTTTGGAATTTCTTCATAAGCTTTTTCAATAGGTTTCTTTTCTTCACTACCGGCAGTATCATCTATTACAAGATATAGTTTCCCATCATTCCTCTTTACATATTCATCATTAAGAACAGCCATTCTTGCATTACCTATATGAAGCATACCTGAAGGAAACGGAGCTAAACGCATTATCACATCTTTATCTTCTTCTACATTTGGAAGATCAGGAATTTTGTATTCCTCATCTTCCTCCGATTCATCTTCCTCAAAGTAATCATTAAATTCCTCTCTTAATAACTCTTCCTGTTCATTTGTACTCATAGAGTTAATTTCATTAATTTTTTGTTTCACTTTCGGCATAACGTCTTTTGGTTCGAGTTCAGATTTTTCAGCCATAATTTTTCCAATGACTGGTCCAGCTTCAGATTCTCCACCGTGTTCAAATGCATTTATGAGTGAATATTTTTCTATTAAGTTTTTTAGATCGTCATTCATTCTATCACTTTCATTAATCCTCATCTTCTTTATCTTCGAATTCTTCATCCTTTTTTATCTCTTCGGATTTTTCAGATCCCTTGATGCTTTCAGAACTCAATTTAACTGGAAAGTCTTTTTCAGCCCTATGATAAATTGTTTTATGTGGGAACGGTATCTCAACTCCAGCTTCATTTAGAGCTTTCTTTATTCTTTCCTTTAATGAAAACTGGATTATCCGATCTTTTGGATTGATCCAAGGTCGAGCTCCTAATACCACCGCAGAGTCTCCTAATTCCTTGACAACCACTTCAGGTTCAGGACCTTCTAATATTTTTTCTTCATCTTCTAATATTTGAAGTATTATTTCCCGAGCTTTATCTATATCACTATCATAAGAAATTCCAACTTCTATATCTAACCTTCTTATACCAAACTTAGAATTGTTCTTCACAGCCTCAGAAAACATTCTATCATTAGGGACTTTAACTAAAGTATTGTCGTAAGTGACAATTCTCGTAGAGAATAAAGTTATTTCTCTAACATAACCAGAACTCCCATCAACCTCAACCATATCCCCGATTTCAAAGGATCTATCAACAAAAAGGAATATTCCTGATATTAAATTCGACATTGACTTCTGAGCAGCTAAACCAAGAACAATACCAGTTAATCCAGCTGCAGCAAATAAACCGCCAAAAGTTGTTCCGAAAACACTTCTTAGAACGACTATAGTTGATATTATGAGAACTCCATAATAAGTTAACTTAGATAATATGCTTAATTTATGATCCTCTAAAGTTTCCTCACCTCTTTCCTGAACAAAACCAGAGAGCTTTTTTGCGATTATATATCCTAAGATAAATATGACAATAGTTAAAATAATTTTCTGGGCCAAATTGAAGTATGTCTCAGGAGAAATTCTCGAAGCTATTTCACTGTAAATGTAACCAATTAAATTACTTAATATCTTAACTAGGCTTGCCATCTAGAGACCTCCATTGGATTTCTCTCATAAGTTAAGAGAATATAAAACATTATTATCCAAACTTGTTATAAAATAGTAATCAGTCTTATAATATTTTACGATACTTGAAAAAAAATAAAACAGAGATACTCTCTTAATTAACATTACTTCAACTTAAAAAAAAGTTAATTTTCAATTATTAATTAATAAAAAATGGAAATATAATCTTAAAAGAAAAATAAAGGGCTAAATTATTCTGAAAACGTTTTTATTTCTAGATCAACAGGCCTTCTAACCAGTCCATTTTTCCTAGCGCCAATAATCGTCTTTATACCCTTATCGGATGCTACATCTATGAGTCTCTGGGTCAGAATCCCATCAAATATAACTGTACTGATTGAGTCAACAGATTTTATTTCATCGATTAGATCCCCTACTGGAATTTCTTTTAATTTTTCATCATCGTTGTTCAATAAGACAGCTTTTTTCTCCTCTCTTACTTTGTTAATATATTCTTGAAAGCTTTCCTCGCTTTTATCTTCTTTCTCATCCTCTTCAGACACTTGTTCCTCTTCCTCTTCTAACTCTTTTTCTTCCGTTTCCTCCTCTACTTTTTCTTCTTCTGATTCTTCTTCATCTTTTAGTCTTTCTTTTTTCAGGTATTCTTCAGTTGGCATTTTTTTCCTTAGTCCATCCATTATGTGGGTCTTATCTAATTCTTCCACTTCTTTATCTTCAGGAGCTCTAGCAATGTAATCCACATCAGCTACTTGGAGTAATTCTTTTAAGATAAGCTCTCCACCTCTATCGCCATCCGTAAACGCTGTTACAGTTCTATCTTTGGTTATTTCCTTGATCTCTGGTGGTACTGATGTACCTTCTATTGCTATTGCATTTTTTACACCATTTTTCAATAAGTTTAAAACATCAGATCTTCCTTCAACTATTATCAATGAATCAGAGGATGGGACATGCGGTCCTGCAGGCATTGCTGCTTCACCAAAGTTCACTATTCTGTCAGATTTTATGGATTTCTCTATTTCTTCTTTAATTTCCTCACTCTCTTTAGCACTTTCCTCTAACATATCTGAAAGAATTTCCTTAGCTCTATCAACGATATAATTTCTCTTAGACGTTCTTACATCTTCGATTTTATCAACTTCTATCTTTGCCTTACTGGGTCCAACCCTATCGACTGTCTCTAGAGCTGCTCCGAGTATAGATGTTTCAATCTTACCTAAACCAGAAGGTATCTCTATTTCGCCTCTTGTTTTACCATTCTTCGTTTCTAAATTAATATCAATTCTCCCAATCCTACCTGAGCTCTGTAATTCTCTTAAATCTAACTCATCACCTAATAAACCTTCTGTCTGTCCAAATATTGCACCAACAACATCTGGACGCTCGACAACACCGTCAGCTGTTAATTTAGCATGTAAAACGTATTTAGTCGTACTTACATTTTTCATAATAATCATCTCTCTAACTAATCGGAAATATTCTCGAATGATATACTGAAAATGATTCCAAATCAAGGGTCGAAATATCCTCAATACTAGTTAAATCCTTTTTTAAATAAGATTCTAACATGGATCTTGTTTCATGATCAACTTCCACTTTCCATGGTTCTAATAATGATCTAAGCCTTTTAGCCAAGTAATCACCTTCAGAATCGAAATCTGTTAAAATCATCACCTCATTATTGGCTTTCGATTCTAAATCACTGCCTAAAGCCAATGCAAAGTCCTCAATTGAAAGCCCTGTTGATTTAATTGTCCATATATCAGCATCAATGCCATAATCTCTTAATGCTTCTTTATCACTATTGCCTTCAACTACAACGACTCCCTGAAAACTTTTCAGTCTCTTTAAGCATTTTTTCACTTCGCGCTCTTCAATCATTGTTATCACTTTTTAAAGGATTTAATGTGGCCCGAAGGTTGATCCTAAGATCATTATGTCACTTAGGATGACCCGTCGGGTCTGTCCTTCGCCAG
>CAYTEI010000001.1:0-51929 GCA_964436705.1 uncultured Thermococci archaeon | reverse complement strand
GATCACTTTTTCACATGAGGACCTCGAATGGCGAAGGAGACCCCCTTCTCGGGAGTTAATACCCTTTGGGAGGGTCTAAAGTATTTGGGCAATATTACTATTAAGTTCTTTGGGTTAACAATTACTTCCAAATTTTAATTTTAATTATAACTAATAACATAATAAAAGTAATCCAAGCCTCTAAAATCCTCTAACTTACTGTTAATTTGAATCTATCTGCGAATACTTTTGGTTAAGAGCCGCCGGTGGAATAATTACTTAAATAATTATTAAAGAAAGGAATTAAATTCATTCTGAAAGTTCATTGGCTCTTTCAGCAGCAGATTGTACTGCTTTTTGAAACGAATCCTTCACTTCATTTTCCTCTAGTACTTTTAATCCCTCTATTGTAGTTCCATTTGGAGAAGCCACCTTATCAATTAGATCTTCAACTTCCTTCTCAGATTTTCGAACCATTTCCGCACTACCTTTCACTGTTTGAATTGTTAATTCAAGGGCCTCCTTTCTACTCAGACCAAGTTTTATACCGCTTTCCATCATTGCTCTAATAACCATGAATATAAAGGCGGGACCACTGCCACTTAACCCGGTTACTGTATCAATTTTATCTTCTTGGACTCGTTGAATAGTTCCTATAGAATTAAAAACTTTTTTAACAGCTTTTTCATCTTTATTAGTTACATTTCGACTTTTCGAATAGGCAGTAGCCATCTCTCCTACTTCAACACATATATTTGGCATCGTCCTAACTACTTTCGCCTCTGTATTTGTTTTTAAATACTCTATAGGTATACCAGCTGCTACTGAAACCAAAAGCTTTTCCTTAGACAATTGTATTTGATTTAGAACTTTTTTTACTGTATCAGGTTTTACCGTTAGAAAAACCATCTCAGATCTTCTAGCTGCTTCAATATTACTAGAGGTTGTTTCTATACCAACTCTTTCCAATTCTTCAAAGTTTGATCCGTTTGGATTACTAGCTATGATCTCATCAGAATCTATTACTTCATCAGAAATCTTTTTGGCGAAAGTTGTTCCAAAGTTTCCAGTACCGATAATCGCTAATTTCTTATCCGCACTAAAATTAGAATCCTCTAAAAAATTCTTATCATTAATAGCCCAAGTCCAAATCTTCTTATAAATCTTGCTTCCTATTTTAGATAGAAAAGATCTCAACCAATCTCTATCGTACAAGAGATTGTGGAACACACTCACTTCCGTCTAATTCAAACATATTTATCACTGTATTCCAAATAAATATAATGTTTTTAAACTTTTTGATCTTAAAATCATTAATTCATTTAGTGGGGAGAATAGATCTTGAGAAGTTATTTAAATATTCATTCTTCTTCAGGTTCTTCTTTCTCTTCATCATTACCTTGTTTATCATCTTTATCTTGTTCATCTTCCTCTTTTTTCTTTAGGAAGTTCTTTACTAATTTATAAATATCATCATGAACCTTATCTATGGATTTCTTTCCATCTACAACCTTAATTTCATCATATTCCTCTGATAAGTCCATATAATTATCTCGGGCTTTATGCTGGATCGATTCAACACTTTCAATAGTATCAAGATCCTCATCTAACCTTTTTAATCCTTCTTTAACAGGTAAATCTAGAAGAACTACAAGATCAGGAGAAATCGTAAACGAATTAACTTCCCTCAACCATTCCAGATCTATATCCTCCCGAGCCGCTTGATAGGCGTAGGTTGAAAAGACATATCTATCCGAAACAACTATTTTCCCTTCCTCAAGAGCAGATTCTATAATCTTTTTACAATGCTCCGCCCTATCTGAACTGAAAAGTAGAACCTCTGATTTCGGGTCCAATGTTTCGCCATCAATGATACCTGAGTTAGCTTCGTTACCAAGAATTTCTTCTCGTATAAAATTTCCAACAGATGATTCCGAAGGTTCTTGAGTTAAATATACTTCATGATCTTCTTCTAATTTCTGAGCAAGCATTTCTGCTTGGGTTGATTTTCCAGCTCCATCTATCCCCTCGATCACTATGAAAGTACCTTTCAATTTCTCACCTGACACTATGAGGTAGTGAGGGACATATTTATTACTTATGGTTAACAATTATAAGTAAAAACCTAACTAATCTAGGTGGAATTATGGATAAAGACTATCTAAGCTGGTGGCAAATCGAAAAGGCATCAAGTCAATTGGCAATGCTATGTAAGGATTTTGATCCTAATGTTATTGTTGGAATAGCTCGTGGAGGATTAATTCCAGCTGTAATGGTTTCACATACTTATAAAAAAAGATTAATTTACGTTGATGCCAAATTCTACAAAGACATTGAAGAGAGAGACAAAGAACCAATTATAAGGTCTCCCCTATCGGGAGAAGTAAAAGGTAAAAGAGTCTTAATAGTTGATGATGTCGTTGACACAGGAAAAACCCTAAAAACTATTATGGAACACGTTCAAGGACAAGAACCAGAAGATATCATGACTGCAGCCCTTGTTACCAAACCAAAAGCTGAGATGAAACCAGACAAATACATCTTTAAAACAGATAGATGGGTTGTCTTTCCATGGGAAAACTTTCCTGTTGAATGAATAACTAGAGGTAAAATATTATGAGATCTTTCATATCTATTGACTTAGATAACGAGAAAAGTAAGAAAAACCTCATAGACGTTCAAGATAAAGTTAAAGGCACAGAATCTGGTAAAATAAAATTAGTTAAACCTGAAAACTTTCATATCACAGTGAAGTTCCTAGGAGATATAGAAAAATCTCAGACAACCGATATAAAAAGATTAATGGAGAAGTATCAGAAATATCCTAAGAAAACATTGAAGGTAAACGAAATAGGAGTTTTTCCACATTACGGATATATAAAAGTAATTTGGGCAGGATTAGAAGAAGATCCGGACCTGAAAGAAATTAAAAATGGATTAGAGAATGATTTATCAGAATTAGGATTCGAAAGAGACAATAAAGATTTTAAACCACACATAACTATTGGAAGAGTTAAAAAAGTCTGGGATAAAGACAGCTTAGTTGGACTACTAAAAACCATAAAGAATGAAAAGATCGGGAAAATGAAAATTGATAAATTAAAGCTAAAGAAGAGCAAATTAACTCCTGATGGCCCAATCTACGAAACATTAGAGGAAATTAAATTTGGTGAAAACTAGTGCCAGAAAAAAGAAAAACCCTAGAAGAAACCATTCAAGAAGCAAAAAAATTAGTAAGACCAAGTGAAGAAGAAAAAAAAAGACTTAGAAGCATAAAAAATGAAATTAAAGATCTTATCAGAAAAGAATTAGATAGATTAGAGTTAAAAGATATACAAGTACTTATAGAAGGTTCTGTTCAGAAAAGAACATGGCTGCCAGGAGACAAAGACATAGACATATTCTTATCTTTTCCTAAGATCTATAAAAAACCAGAAATAGAAAAAAAAGGAAAAAACGTGGGTAAGAAAGTTGGAAAAAAAGCAGATAACTTTAAAATTTCTTATGCCCAACATCCTTACGTCAAAATTCAATACAATGGACATAAAATTGAAATCGTCCCATCATATCAAGTTAATTCATACAAAGAAGTTAAAACCGCAGTTGATAGAACTCCTCTCCATACTAAGTACGTTAGGAGTCAAATCAACGGAACAAACCTTAAACAAGAGATAAGACTCCTAAAAAAATTTATGAAATCAATAAATGTTTACGGATCCGAAAAATCCGTCAAAGGATTCTCCGGATACATAACAGAAATATTAATAATCCATTATGGAAGTTTCCACGAGGTACTACAAAAAGCCAAAGAATGGGAACCTAATAAAACAATAGATCCAAATAACTGGCTTCAAAAAGAAAAAACCAAGAAAAAAGCTAGAAGGACAATAAAAAGAGATAGAGAAAATCCCATGATAATAATAGATCCAGTTGACCCTACTAGAAATGCAGCAGCTATATTATCCTGGGAAAATATGGGAGAATTTAGTGTCGCAGCCAAGGAATTCCTAAAAAACCCCAACATAAGATTCTTTAAAGGTTTTCAAAAAGAAAATATTCAGAAAAATCTTTCAAACATTATTAATAAAAAAGGTACTGAACTACTTCTGCTATCAATCAAAAGACCTGATCTTATCGAAGATAACCTTTTTCCTCAACTAGAGAAAACTGAAAAAAGCTTAAAAAATAACTTAGAGAAAGAAGGATTCAAAGTATTCGATAGCCAAGTACTTACAAACCAAGAAAAATGCCATATCTTTTATGAATTAGATAACTCTCAAAGATCTAGAACACAAATTAGAGAAGGCCCACCCTTCTACTTAACAAATAGGGACAAATTCTTAGAGAAATATGATAAAGTATGGATAGATAATAAAAGATTAAAATCAGAATACAAAGTAAAATCCAGTGTCGATCAAGTAGTAAAAGATTTAATAAGAAACAATAAAATAGGTACAGGAAAAAACATTGAAAATTTAATTAAAGAAGCAAAGATTTACCTAAATAATGCTCCTGGTGCAAAATCAGAGCAATTAGCTGTAGATTTCTTAAAGAAAAGCGACAGAAATCTCAGAAGATTTATGATTAATAACAAAGGAAAAAAAGAAGAGAATTAATCAAGACCTTGTTCATTCATGGCCTTTCTGAGGAAGTAAGCACTACCCCCCCAAAGGACTATTGCCCCAATGAGGAACATTACAATTGCTCCAGTACTAATTATATCTCCTCCTCTAGATCTACATTATCTCTTTGTCTAACGTAATCTTCCCAACTAGATACCTTCGATTTCCATTCTGACATACTTATTATACCACCAAGTACATAGGCTATTAATAGTACTACTCCTAAAGCTATTCCTAAGTATTTCAATGGATATCCGCCATATGGTTCGTTCACGAAGTTTATTGCTTTATTGCCTAAAGTCAGTATTAAAATTACCGGTGCAAAGACTCCTGCAAAGAATTTCCATACGCTTGTCATTGTTGGGCTTAACTTTATCTCTGATATTTCGTTTGCGTAAGCTACTAATTTCTCTCCACCTAGTAGCCAAACAACTAATAATCCTTCAACTAGTCCAACTAGTGGGAGTGAACGATTAGCAAAGTAGTCTATCATATCGAGCCAAAGTAATCCAGCGTGGGTTGTGTAAAGTATGCTTATTAGTAGTGAGACTCCAACTACAAGACCTACTGCTTTTTTTCTAGCCATGCCGAATTTGTCCATTACCGAAGATGATACTGCTTCTACTAAGGATACTGCAGAGGAGAATCCAGCTATTGTTAGCGCTATAAAGAATATTGCCCCTATAATCTGGCTTCCGGCTGGTATTAGATTAATTGCTTGTGGGAATGCCACGAATGCAAGTCCTATACTCTCTGTAACAACTTGATCGAATGCTGAACCAGTTTCTTGTGCCATATATCCTACCATACTAAATATAGCGAATCCTGCAAAGAACGAGAATCCACAGTTCAGCAATGATACCAAGAAGGCGTTATTAGTTATGTCTGCATCTTTAGGCAAGTAGCTTCCGTAAGCCATCATTATACCGAAACCTAAGCTCAGTGTAAAGAATATTTGTGATAGAGCCATCAGCCAAAGTGTTGGATCAGTTAAAGCTCCGAAGTCTGGAGTTAGGTACCAATTTACACCTTCTAGTCCACCTGGTAGAGTTAATCCTCTTACAACTAGAACTGCCATTAATACTAATAATATTGGCATGAAGACTTTATTTGCTTTCTCTAATCCACCTTCAACTCCAGATGCAACTATGATGTAGTTTATTGCCCAAACTAATGCTGTTGCTACTATAATTCCTGGTACAACTGTCTCTAAGGCTCCTGGGCTTCCTGATAATTGCAGGAACTCTCCAAAGAAGTGTGCGTTTGGATCTTGTCCCCAACCTAATGTAAACGATTTCACTATGTAGTTCATTGCCCATGCTATTATTACTGCATAATAGGTTGTAATAATGAACCCTGAACCTACTGCTATCCATCCGACCCATTCACTGTTTTTTGATACTCTTCTCAAAGCTAGTGGAGCTGATCCGTTTGTAGAGTGCCCCATTCCAAGTTCAAGTAACATAATTGGTATTCCGACTGCTATTAGGGATACGAAGTACGGTATTAAGAAGGCTCCTCCACCATTGGCGTAAACCATGTATCCGAATCGCCATATATTTCCTAAACCTACAGCTGATCCGACGGCGGCAAGCACGAACCCGATACGGGTACCCCATTGACCTCTTTCTGCTATATTATCACCGTCTAATTATTCAAATATATCTTATAAAAATCTTTCGCCAATTAAGGAAAGATACGTAAAAAACACCTCAATTTCGAAGGGATATTTACTAATCCTTACTCTTTATAAAGAAAACTAATATTAATTAATTCACAAAAAATTATTAAAAAAAGACCAACTATACTTTTTATTAAATAATAGTTCTAATGATACATACAAGTAAAAAGAAACAATTTTAATAGTCAAATCTTAAGAAAAATAAACTAATAAGATAAACATAGTTTATATAAAATTTTAATAAAAAAAGATAATATAGATGGAATATAAAAAACACCATCGGGACATAGAAAACTTAAGAACCAAAAAATTTTCAACAATATCTTTCAATCCGAAACAAAATAGATATTAAAATATAATAATCAGGAAAAGTTGAAATTGGTCGATAAAATGATACTAGGTATTCACGATGGCCACGATGCTGGTGCCGCATTAATTGATGGAAAGAATATACATGCAGTAAATGAAGAAAGAATTAACAGAGAAAAATACTATAGAGGGTTTCCAGAACTGTCAATTAAAGAAATCTTAGAAATTTCAGATCGAAAACCAAAAGATATTGATTATATAGCCGTATCCGGAAATTATAGGAAAAGAAAAAAGCTTTTAAAACTAAAAAAGGAAATCGAAAATTTTATAGGGACACCAACCCCCAGAATAATCAATGTAGAGCATCATTTGGCTCATGCCGCTAGTACTTACTTCACTAGTGGTTGGAAGAATTGCATTGTCCTAACTCTCGACGCCGCTGGGGATGGCCTCTCCTCCGGATTATACATAGGCAAAAATGGCAAATTATCTAAATTTGGACAATCTTCTTACTTAGACTCCTTAGGAGATTTTTATGCTTCAATAACTGAAATGCTTGGATTTAAACCAATGAGACATGAAGGCAAAATCATGGCTCTTGGGGCTTACGGTGGCAGAACTGATTACTACGATTTTAATGATTGTATAGAAGTACAAGATCTAAGTTTTAACAATAATTTAGAAGTTACTGGATCGAAATCAGTACAAAAAATTTCTAATAAAATAAATTTCCCTATAAATCGTAGGAAAGAAACTTCTAATGTTCTAATAAAAGGAAAAATGGGTCATCAATTAGCGAAAAAAGCAATCAAAATTGCTGCTTCAGGACAAAAACACTTAGAGGATCTCCTTGATAAATTAACTCAAAATATTTTAGATACCGAGATTACAAATGGATACGACGATAAAATCGCAGTGGCCGGTGGAGTAGCCCAGAATTTCAAGGGGAACAAAGTATTCAAGACAAATTTTCCAGATTATTGGATTTTTCCTCACATGGGGGACGGTGGTCTAGCTCTTGGTGCCGCTCTCTATGTAAACTCCAATATCAACAATAAAAATATCTCTTGGGATATGAAAAATGACGTGCGGAATGTTTATTTGGGATCTAAATTTTCTGATAAAGAGATTTTGGAAACATTGGATGCAGAGAAAAAAATAGAGTATTATAAATCTTCCAATTTAGGAGGCTTAGTTTCAGATTTTCTTTTAGATGATGAAATAGTATGTTTATTTCAGGGTAGAATGGAGTATGGACCTAGGGCTTTAGGGAATAGATCTATTTTAGCAGATCCATCTGCCCTCAATAACAAAGAAAGATTAAACAGTTCTTTAGGTAGAGAACCTTTTCAGCCTTTTGCTCCTTCGATTTTAGAGGAATTTGCGGATGATTATCTTGTAAATCCGGATAATAATAGATTCATGACTATGTCCTACAAAGTTACGGATAAAGGAGAAAAAGATTTAGCAGCTGCTATTCACGTAGATAATTCTTGCAGACCTCAAATAGTTATGGAAAAAGAGAATAGTGATTATTTTGACTTGATTAAGAGTTTTGAAGAGAAAAGTGGGGTTGGTGCTGTACTTAACACAAGTTTCAATATGCATGGTGAGCCAATTGTACGTACACCGAAAGAAGCCCTGGATTCCTTTAAGAGATCAGGATTAGATGCACTAATTTTAGAGAATTATGTTGTTAGAAAGAAGAAGTAGATTAGATTTCTATGTATTTTCCATGTTTTTTGATATGATTTATTAGCTCTTCGTAGGTTTTTTTATGGTTTAATGTTTTACTATCCCCGATCAAAATTAATTTTTTCTTTGCTCTGGTGATTGAAACGTTTAGTCTTCTTAAATCTTTTAAGAACCCAATTTCACTGTCATCGTTGGATCTTACTAAAGAAAGAATTATTACTTCTTTTTCTCTTCCTTGGAATCCATCAACTGTTTTTATTTCTAATCCATTAATGTTAATTTTCTGATTGAGAAGATCAATTTGATCATCGTAAGGCGAGATTACTCCAATTTTATTTGGATCAATGCCTTTCGATAAGTAATCCATTAATTTTTTCACCAGCTCTGATTCTTTGGGGTTTTCTTTAGATGTTGAACCTTTTGGAGTTCTCTCAGGGTATTTACCTTGGGTATCAATAAACGTAATTACTTTTTCCGGTTCACATGCCTTCTTTACAACTGTATCTATGTTATTTGAATCTATAGATTTTATTTTATGGTTCGATACTTGTTCCGCAGCTTTTAAATCTCCTTGATAGAATTTTTGACTTGAAAATTCCATTATGTCCTTATTCATTCGATATTGAATATTAAGTTTTTTCTTTATTTCAGAATCGTAGATTTCAAGCATTCTTTCGAATAAGGTTTTTTGAAGCCCTTGTTCCTTCGCTTCTTGGTTAAGTATCGTTGGGGGTAACTGTTTATGATCACCAGCCATTATTACTTTATTAGCATGACTCATAGGTATAAGACAAGATGGTTCAGTAGCCTGTGTAGCCTCATCAATGACAACAACATCAAAACTCCTGTTTTGCATTAATTCACTGCCAGAAGTTGAATTAGTTGTGCAGATCACCTCAGCGTCTTCTATTATATCATCAATAGCTTCATCTTCGAGCTCCTGAGCTTCTTCAATTAGATCATTAATTTGATCCTGTATATCAAGCCATTTTGTCATGCTTTTGATCTTTTCTGGCGGTATACCTCTAGATCCTTTGCCTTTCTTTGCTAAACTCTTTATCGCATCATCACTAAGCCCTCTTCTCCACCGGCCAGAAGGATAAGTATATTCGTCCTGCTTATCATCTAATCTATCGACTTCGTCTCTAAGTTCTTGTGCTTTTTGATACTTATCCTTCTCCTGTGCCATATAGTCTAGGGTGTGATGTCTAAGAGTTTCAGTTACTCTGGCTGGATGACCAACTCTTACAGCTTTTCTCCCTCTTTTATTTAGAAATTCAACTAGATTATCGACAGCAACATTAGAATCGGCTGTGGCAAGTACCTTATCTCCTTGTTTTATATGCTGTTCTATTACCTCTATAAGAGTGGTTGTTTTACCAGTCCCAGGAGGGCCATGGATCAAGAATAGATTTTCAGCTTCCAATGATCTTTTTACGGCTTCTCTTTGTGATGAATTGAGATCCTCATTTTGGATTGTTATTGAACTTGTTTCAGAAAACTTAGGAGACTTTTTCCCCATAAGAAGTTTTTTAAGATCGTTTTTCTTCCCTTCTACATCCATAAAATCCTCTATTGCCTCAAGCATTCTTTGAAATGTGATATCATTAACGTAGAGATCCATTCTTAATCCTTTTCCATAAACAAATCCAAATGGTTTATTATTGAAAGCTACTGATATCGAAAAATTCGTCTTCTCTATAACTGTTCCAGTCGGATTATCAGGATTCAAGGGCTCATTTTTACTGATCATTACTAGATCACCAACAGAAATCTCTGTCTCAGGGAGAGGACCCCCTCTAACGAATTTGACTATGTAATTACCTCCTAGTCCTTTCCCATCATCTTTTCCTTTAATATTAAGTATTGCTCTTCCATTATCTTCTCTTTCCTTAGGCCTCATATTCCTAATCTCTTCTTCATGTCTTTCCATTTCTTCTTCCCTTTCTAACTCTACCAATACCTTATACTTTTCCTTATACCTTTTATAAGATGGATATTTAATTTCTGACAATTTCACAAACCTCCTTTTACTTATTTTCCTAGGAAAAACAGAAAATAATCTTAAACATCGTATGAGTCATTAATCAATTGAGATCGAATCCAAACAAATATTCCAAACTGATAAAACTAGTAAGGGTTTTTATAATATGCGGAACCCGTCTACCGAATAAATTATGGGAAGTCCATAATATAATGAAAAGTTTTATATACATTTTTACCCCTGATCTTGTGGGGAGATCATGGCCATTCCAATAATTGGAGATGCATTAAACACAATGAGAGGAGTAGTCGATCAGGGATTATTCACCATACTAATATTTATTATGGCCTTTTCAATTGTTGCCCTTCTTATATTACTATTAATCAGAGAAGGAGTTTTTGAGAATATAGGTTTTTCATTACGCTCAAATCCATCAGGAGCTGGAAAATCAAAGAAGAAAAAGAAAAGAAGTAGTGGTGAGGAAGAAGGAGTCGAAAATGATCTAGACAATGAGTTTGAAGCCAGCGAATCAATGTCATCCGAGGGAGCAGATGATGAATTCGGTATGGACGAAGACTTCGAGGAAGAGGGAGATGAGTTCGAGGAAGATAACTTTGGGGAAGATGAATTTGAAGATGAAGGTTTTAGCGGTGGTGGTAGTGGTGGAGCTCA
This sequence comes from uncultured Thermococci archaeon, assembly GCA_964436705.1. Lineage (GTDB taxonomy): Archaea > Methanobacteriota_B > Thermococci > Thermococcales > CAYNOZ01 > CAYNOZ01. The sequence goes on along the minus strand of CAYTEI010000001.1, from coordinate 40,987 downwards.
GAATAGAAGAGTAGATGAACTAGAAAGCCGTCTAAACACCGTTGAAAATCAGGTGGATGACGTGTCTAATAAAATAGAAAATGTTAGAGAAGAAAATGAATCAGCTATGGAGCAATTAGATGATATGCAAGCTGATATTAGGAAACTACTAGAGATATATGAAGTAGTTAGCCAGGGAATAAATCCTTTTGTTGGAGAAGGAGAAGAGACCGAAGGTTTTGATTTATTCGAACAAAACCAGGACCAGTCCGGGGCCTCAGGAGAATCTGGAGGATTTGAAGAGGAAGAATTGGAAGAAGATGATTTCGAGGACTTTGAAGACGATTTAGAGGAAATGGAAGGGGAGGAAGACATGGAAGACCTTGAAGGAATTGATGAAGATTTAGAAGATGATTTAGAAGATGATTTCGGTGAAGATTTAGAGGAACTAGAAGAAGGTACGGAATTAGAAGAAGAAACTGAAGAAGAGCCTGTTGAAGAGGATAAAGAAGATAAAGATGAATACGAGAAAGCTAGAGAAGCAGAAGAGAAGTTTAAGGAGTTAAAAGAAGGGGAAGTAGAAGAATCGGAACCAGAAGATGAATCTGAAACCCAAGAGGAACCTGAAGGCACTGGATTTGAAGAGTTAGAGAAGGAAACTGAAGAGATGGAGCTAGAGGAAGAGGAAGAAACTATAGAAGAGGAACCAGCTACATCTGAATCTGTAGAAAAAGAAGAATTAAGTACTTCTGAATCAAAGGCTTTCGAAGAACCAATAGAACCTTCTGAAGAAGAAATAGAGAAAGGTAAAGAAATTATTAAGATGAGAAAGGCCGAAGAACGTGAACAAATGGAAAAAGAAGGCCAAGTATCAGGGCAAAGAGAGGTTCAGGCTCCTACTGCGTTACCATCATTGAGATCGAGAGAAGACATTTACTTAGATAAGCTTAATAGAGATTTCAAAACTGATTTGGTTGTTCTTGAATGGGTTAAGTACTTAACTAAATTCGGTTGGGATAATTTAACTAAGTTACTTGACTATTATGTTGATATCGGTTGGATATCAAATGATGTAAGGAATAATCTGCTAACTTATTCTAGAGGAATTATGAATGAAGAAGGGCAAGTACCGGAGAAAGAGAAGATCAATATCAAAGATCACGTGGAATCTCTCAGGTTCATAGTTAAAATTACTGGCGATGAAGAAAGAGAAAAAGATTTAGAAGAACAACTCGAGAATTTAAAAGATTTAGAGGAATCTAAAGAAGATTAATTTATATCAAAAACATTCACTTCTTTTTCTTTATTCTTTTGTAATTTGAAAGCGCTAAATGTAACCTCAGACTTCTCTAGGATTTAAGTTTATTTAGAGAAAAGATTTTTATAGATTTATTCCCCTACCTTACTAGATTTAGGTTGTTTCAGAAGTGGTATGTAAAGAAGTTCCAATAAATATTAATAAATGAGGTAGATATAATGAAGAAAGTTTTAGTTGCTGCAAAAATTCATCCAGATGCAGTCGATTTATTAAGAGATTATAATGGTATAAAAGTCGAGGAAGTACCTTATCCTGATGAAGAATCTCTCTTAGAAAAGATAAAAGATGTTCATGGAATAATAGTCCGAAGTAAGCCGCAATTACCAGCCAAAATTATAGAGGCGGGAGAGAACTTAGAGGTAATTGGGAGAGCCGGTGTTGGATTAGACACTATAGATACTGAAAAAGCTGAAGAGCTCGGAATTGAAGTTAAAAATGTTCCAGAAGCCCCAACCCGATCAGTTGCTGAACACGCAATCACCTTAATGCTCGGAGCTTCTAGAGAAGTCGGCAAGGCTCATCATGGAATGAAAAATAATGAATGGAGAAAAAACGACATTATGGGTAACGAATTGAAAGGAAAAAATCTTGGAATTTTAGGTTTTGGAAAAATAGGATATGAAACGGCAAAAATAGGTAATGCACTTGGTATGAATATCTCTTACTTCGATTGCCGTGAAGGTATAGATTATGGTAAAGATATTGATGCAGTGTGTACTGATAACTTAGGGGCTTTATTAGTTTCAAGTGACTTTATTTCTGTACATGTTCCTCTTAATCCGAGTACCAAAAATCTTATTGGGGAGAAAGAGCTAAAGAAAATGAAAGACTCTGCCGTAATAGTGAATACTTCACGTGGTGGAATAATTAATGAAGAAGACCTTGCTAATGCTATAAAAAACAATGAAATAAAAGCCGCTGGTATGGATGTTTATACAGAGGAACCTCCAAATGATGAAAATCCTTTATTGGATCTTGATAATATTCTCTTAACATGTCACGTCGGATCAACAACCGAAGAAGCTCAGCGTAGAACTGGTGTAATGACTGCTGAAAAATTAATAGAAGTTTTAGACTAATTTTTATTTAATTTTTTCTTTAATTTAGAGTGATTTAATGTTAAATATAGTTTTAGCCGATTCTGAACTTGAATTAATCCCCTCAGAAATTCAGGAACATCCAGTGATAAAGAAGAGTTCTAAAAAGAGAGGTAAAGAACCATCAAAAATTTTACTTGACTCTAATTTTCACCATAAGGCCATGAAAAATTTGGATCAAAATGAAAGAAGAGGACGTCCTGATATAATACATATAAGTCTTCTGAGCGCATTAGAGAGCATCTTGAATAAAAAAAACAAATTAAACATTTATATTCATACTAGAGATGATAAAATCATAGAAGTAGACCCAGAAACAAGATTACCGAGATCATATAATAGATTCTTAGGGCTAATCGAAAAACTATTCCAAGTAGGATCGGTTCCTCAAGATCTAGAATTACTTAAGATTGAAGATCTTAAATTAAAAAATCTTTTGAATGATTTATCGGGTAAAAAATTTGTAATGTCTGAAAAAGGAGAAAGAGTAAACAAAATGGAGAAAAAATTTGAACCTAAAAACAATACAGTAGTTATAGGTGGATTTCCTAAAGGAAAATATAGATCAAACCCCCAAGGAGAGAAAATCTCTATATATGAAGAGGAACTAACGAGTTGGACTGTAATGAACGAGATAATTACATCATATGAAAGATCATAATAAAGGAGAAAAACTACCCCATCTGGAGGGCTTCTTCCCTTAGTTCACCTCGGTCCACCCTAGAAGGATCATAATAATCCAAAGACAATTCCGATTCACCTTCTAAAATAAGTTCTACCATCGATTTCCCAACAGCTGGCGCCATCATATACCCATGTCCACTAAAACCAGCCGCTAAATAATGACCATCTACCTTATATTCCCCCAACATCGGATTGTGATCTGGGCTCATCGCATAATATCCAGCCCATTGTCTCAAAATTCTAGTATGTTTTAGCGCAGGTATTATCCGGCTGAACGCCTCACTCCATCTTCTTCCAAAATCTAGAGTTTCTGAAACACTATAGGTGGGAGCTTCATCCTCAGGAGTTTCAACACCTCCAATTATTCCTCCTCTTCCCGTCTGTGTTAAGTAAGCTCCTTTATTTTTCATTGAAATTATCATTGGTTCAATTGATCCTTTCTTAAATGGTTCGGTTATCGCTGCCTGATGTCTATAAGGTTCAATTGGAATCTCTATATCCATCATATCGCCAATCTTAGGAGCCCAACCGCCTGCAGCATTAATTAGAATATTAGAATCATAATTACCTTTTGAAGTCTTAATAGTTTTTAGTTGACCTTCATTGTCTAAATTTATGTTCTGAACCTTCGTCCATTCTTTAATATCTATATCTGTACTTTCTAAATACTTTTTAAGTTCTAATACTACCTTAAATGGGTGTGCTTTTCCATCTTCAGGATTATAACTACCAGCTACCACATCTGAAATATCGACATATTCACAAAGATCCCTAATCTCCTCTGGATTAATCATTCTAGACGGAACACCTAATGAATTTTGGATTTTCTGCATGTTCTCATAGTGCTCAACTTCCTCTTTATTATGTAATAGATACAAATACCCAGTTTGATTGTACTCAAAGTCCATTTTGTTTGACCAACGGTTCCAGATCTCCTGAGATTTCTTCATCATCCTAATAGTTGGTTTATCCGAGAATTGAGCTCTAATACCAGTCCCACATCTTCCAGTAGATCCACTACCTACATATCCCTTCTCTAAAATCCTAACGTTTTCCTCACCCATCTTTGATAAGAAATAAGCGATTGAAAGGCCAGTTGATCCGGCTCCAATAATAGTTATTTCTCTATCTTGCATCATTGTTTTTCCTCCCTAGATTCCCCTGCCATAAATCTCAACGGTATTGGAATAATTGGAGCCCTATCCCTTGGCAACCGGATATCTTTTATTTCTTTATTTGTTTTTCTGGCTAGAATTTTTTGAACTAATTCCAGGCAGGTTCTTCCTTGGCAAGTTCCAGACATTACTTTCGTTTTTCTCTTCAATAATTCAATATCATCATATCCTTCATCTATTGCGTTTTCTATTTCTTCTAAGGTTACATCCTTGCATCTGCATATTATTGTCTCCTCTTTCGTTTCAGATTCAGACATTTAATGCCCCCTCCGAATATTTCTTACCACTTTAACATACTCTTTCGCTACTTCAACAGTCACTAACGGTGTATCACCTGATGATTTCTTTTTAGAAATTTTATCCACCACTTTTCCAGTACAAACTCTTTCTCCCTTCCTATTTAGAGCATCAACTTCCTCTCCTACTTCTGGTAATTCAAATTCATATGGAATAGTTATTTCCGCCATTCCATTCTTATATTCTACCATGAAAACCGCAAGACCTGGGCACTGCTGAACACACGTAGAACACCCACTGCATTCTTCAAAGTTTACTTCTGGAGGCGAATTCAAATCTTTCATTTTAATAGCATCAACTGGGCAATGAGCAACACAAGGATCACATGGAATTTCTTGAGGACATTCTATTATAGCTACGGGCCTATCCTTCAATCTATCTTCTGAAGGCAATTCAACTTCATCTGATTGAATATACCCAGTTACTTTCCAGCTTTCCTTTTCCTTGTTTTTAGTCATTTTAATACCTCCGACAACCCAGAACGAATATGATCATAGTATGGACCGGCTCTCAAATTCTTAAGACCTTCTTTAGCTTCCTCTATTATTCTTTCTTGTTTTTCCCCACCATAACCTAAATCTAATGCCGCCGACGCTCCAGAGATTACTCCTTCCAACATTGCCGTAGTTGCTTCTTCAACCCCAGAAGCATCTCCCGCAACATAGATTTTCTCCTTAGTAGTTCTCATATAATCATCTCTTATCGGGACATAGCCGCCTAATCTAGGTTCATATTTTATATCACATCCCGCCTGGTGGAGTAGTTTGTAGCTGGGTGATAGTCCTACGGCCAAAGTTAATGCATCTACTTCCATTTCTTTTTCAGATCCATCAACTATGTTCCAATTTTGATCCAATTCAGCTATTATGGCTCTTTCTACTTTTTCATCACCTTCAACCTTCTTAACAGTGTGTCTTGTAAGAATAGGTACTCCTTGCCTTCTTATCTTAGCTGCATGAACATAATATCCGCCAATTTCTTTTAAACCTTCTATAATAGCTTTTACATTCACTCCAGCCTGTTCAAGTTGATAAGCTACTATAAGACCGACATTACCAGCACCAATCATTAAAACATCGTCCCCAGGCTTCACACCATAAACATTCATAAGAGTTTGAACACCACCAGCCCCATAAACACCAGGCATATCATTATTTTCAAAATTAATCATTTTCTCAGATGCACCAGTAGCAGCAACAATCATATCAGCCTTTATCTTCTTAAATTTCTCCATATTCTTATAAACACCAATAGAATCATCATAAACAGCAACAGCACTAGTTCTAACCATAGAATCGATATTATGATGTTGATCAACCTTTTCGAGAAGGTCGCGCCCTATCTCTATCCCTCTTGTACCGGCTTCCTCTTCAGATGACCCAAAGAATTTATGAGTCTGCTTAATCAACTGACCACCTAACTCCGGATTTTCATCCACTACCAGTACATTCGCACCTGCATTCGCTGCAGTGATTGCGGATTTTAAACCTGCGGGACCACCTCCAATAACTAATACATCAGTTTTTTCAGATTCAATAGAATTCGAAGATAATTTGTCTCCGTCCTTAGGTAGATCTGGGTATCCTTCCTGTTTTTCAACTTTCATTCCCTCTCTTGCCATTGTTATGCAGGTTCTAACGTTAGGAACTCCATCAACTTTCATTAGACAAGACGAACACTTCCCGATAGCACAGAAAAATCCCCGTGATCTTAACTTTTCTTCACTTTTTCTAAATTCTCTAACTCCATTGTCGTAAAGAGCAGCAGCAATTGTTTCCCCTTTATAAGTATTAATAGGTTTTCCTTCATAATAAAATGTTATCTCATCCCCTTCCTCAAAGGAAAGAATAGGGTGATCTTTTATCCTCATTAAATTCCTCCCAACTTTGAAATTTCAACATTTTAAATTCATATAAAAAAAGAGATGTAAAAGAGCTAATTTTCTTTAGTAGAACCAAACTTTTTAGCTACTTCAGAAAGATCTAATTCATTTAAGGTTCTTTTCATAGGCACTCCCTCATTATCCCAACCTCTTATGTTATAATATCTGCTTAATTCTTCCTGGAACTTTTCTCTGGAGATCTTCTCTCCTTCAGTTGGCCCATAAAGAACTTCATCATCAAATACTCTATCTGGAAGCGTATCATCCTTCCTTCTGAATCCTTCTCTAACATTAAAAGCCTTTGAAAGATTATAGACCCTTTCACCAATCGTCATGAATTCAGAAAGATCCATTTCAAAACCAGTCACAGCTTCTACCAACTCAAGTAGACCATAATCAAACATTAGACCTCGTGAAAACTTACAAACACCTGTAATATCATATAACATCATTAGATCTTCCATAGATTTTAATGCCATGGCTTTACCATCTAATTTACTCCGATCATAGTCTTCGAAGTCCCAGAAACTGCCGGCCATTTCTAGTGCGTAAAGACATGAGTTTAAATGGTCAGCTCCCCTGGTTGAGACTGCAAAGGCTAATGCCATCCCTTTTAAACCTCTTACCTCAAAACCTGCAGGAGGCATTCCTTTAACATGTATAGCAAATTTTTCAGAGCCCCTACCCAGTCTTTTAGATGCCTCTGCAACTCCATCTCCAAGTAATTCACCTAGATCTCCTTCTTTGTATGCAATTTTTTCTAGAGCCTCTAACATAGCATCAGCATTTCCAAATTCAAGATCCATATCTGTATCGAGTAAACCTTTTTCATTCGCTTCCATAGCCCAAGCTATAGTCACCCCAGCCGATATCGTATCGAGTCCTAATTTGTCACAGATCTCATTGGCTTTTGCTACAGCTTCTATATCATCTATCTCACAAGCCCCTCCAAAAGAGTACTGAGTTTCGTATTCAGGCCCGTCAACTTCTATTTTTCCATACTGAGAGTCCTCTGATACGAAGTATTGACTACATGGCTTAGTACAGTATGGACATGGCCTTCTTCCTTCTCTATAAACTTGGGTCCAATACCTTGGATCTATATCGATTCTTTCCTCGTCTGGATCATCTAATCTATCATAAGCCTTTTTAAAGTACCCCGACTGCCAATTCCTAGTCGGAAAGCATCCAAATACATTATTCTTGGTATGAATTGCTTCTCCAGTTCCGTACTCCATTCCATCTTTAGGATCAAAGCTTTCGTCTCCCGATTCGCCTTCACCCATGGTGATTTCTCGCCATTTGTCGTTAAGTTTTTCTAATCTTTCCTCATCATGGATTGGAAGATCTTTGGTGCCTTTTACGGCAATTGCTTTGAGGTTTTTCGAACCCATTACAGCCCCTCCACCTCCTTTTCCTGCTTGACGGTCTTCGCACTCTATCATCGCCATTTTTGAAAGTTTTTCTCCTGAAGGCCCAATAATTGCTGTCGCATAATTGGCGTATTTCTCCTTAATTTTTTCATCTGCTTCCCTTGTATCCTTACCCCAAAGATCTTTAGCCTCTTTTATTTCTACTTCATCATCTTTTATTATTATTTTAGATGGTTTTTCGGCTTTACCTTTTAGTACTAAAGCATCGTATCCAGCTCTCTTTAGTTGATCTCCTATTTTAGCTCCGACCACTGATTTTCCGTATCCGCCTGTTTGCGGGGCTTTGAATCCAATAGTTGTTTTGGAAGCTGTAGGTATAGAGGGCCCAAGCAGAATACCTGGGGCTACTACTAAAGCATTCTTCGGGCTTAATGGATCGATATTGGGGTCAATTTCATCGTAGATAATTTTAGTGGTAAATCCGGCCCCCCCTAGATGTTTTCTTAAAAATTCATCTGAGAGTTCTTTTTCGTTGACTTCTTTAGTTGATAGATCTACTTCAAGAAGTTTTTTCCAATATCCTGACATTTTATCTCCACATAAGTTTAAGACAAGATTAGTTATCTCATTGACACACTTACTCTTTATAATCAATAAATTGATTTAAAAATCTTACGGCATAGGGATAAGGACTTAAAAATCTTTGATGAATACTTGATTGAAAAATATAATATTTTATTACCGTCTTTGAAAGATTACCCAATCTTAATGCTCATTATCGCATCATGTAAAAACTAATCTATCCTACTTAGTTATTCTTTCTGTTAAAAACATATACTCATTATGTTTATTAATAAAAGGAAAGAAAAAAATATTAATTAATTCATTCAGATTCAGGAGCGACTGGTTCTTCTTCCGTTTCCTTATCAGCTTCAGACCAAATTAAGGTAGCTATAACTGCCGCTATGAACCCAACTGGGAAGCTCAGAAGCCTAGCTGTAACGATCTCACTAGCTAATCCAGAGACAATCCAAGCAATAGTAAAGACTGGACCGACTATTAAGGAAGCAATAACACCTGCTTTATTAAATCTATCCCAAACAAACGTTAAAGTCATTACCGGACCAAAAGCCCCAGCTAAACCAGCCCAACCCCAGCCTACAATTTCATACACATATCCTTCAGCTACATTCACTAAGATAAATCCAAAGATCCCTATAAGAAGAGTTGCCACTCTAGAAATTCTTAATCTCATTTTCTCTGAAAATTCTTTACCTTCATTGATTACTTTATTGTATAGATCTTCAGCAACGGCCGAACTTGCCATCACCAACTGTGAGTCAGCAGTTGACATCATTGCCGCGATCGCCCCTGCTAATAACACTCCACCAACAAATCCGGGAGTATGCTCAAGAACCATAAATGGTAAAACCATCTCTCTATCCGCAACTATCTCTTTCGGGGCACCATGTATTACTCTCGCAAGTAAACCAAGCATAAATGCACCGATAGAAGTTAATGTACCCCACACTATAGCCGTTATAATTCCTTTTCTTCTTTGAGACTCATTCTTCAGAGCCATCATTCTTACAAATATATGAGGTTCACCACCCATATACCCAAAGAACCAACTTAAGTTAGCCCCTAGCATTAATCCAGCTGCGGCTCCTGATTTACCACCGAGCCAAGATGCTCTTCCACCTCCAGAGGCTGCCAATCCCCTCATGATAGATAAGTTTGGATCAGACATTACTTGTCCAATGAGTATTAATGGAAGTACAACTAGTGTGACGACCATTAGAAGAGCTTGAAGAGTGTCCGTCCAGACCACAGTAATGAATCCTCCAGCTAGTGCATAAACTATTACTATTGCTGCAACGATCAATACGCCTGTTTGTGGATTTATTCCGAAGGTTTGATCGAGAACTTTTCCACCAGCTTGGAATTGTGATCCTACATAGGCTATATAGAATATGAAAACTATTATTGCTCCTATTGATCTAATAGCTTTGGCTCCTCCTGGAAATTTATTTGCTATGTAGTCATTTGGTGTCACTGCCCCAGTTCTTCTTTTTTCCTTCATGAACTTCCTTGAATATAGTACCCATTGGAAAACTGCTCCCCCGGCGGTTCCTAAAAGAATCCATATTGCTGAGAGTCCTGCCGCCCATGCAAGACCTGGCATGCCGATTAAAAGCCATCCTGACATGTCAGTACTACGTTCAGATAAGGCCAAAGCGAATCCAGGTACTTTGTACCCGCCGATGAAGTAATCTTCTTCATTTTCTACTTTTCTTGATGACCAATACCCTATTCCTAAAACTATAGCTAAATAGCCGACTAAAGCTATCAAAGTCTGCGTTCCTGCTTCTACCATTTAATAAACATCTCCTATACGATTGAAATCTGAATTTAAAAATTCTAGTCAAATACAACATGTAAATGAAAAGTATTCTTTTTAAATCTTATCATTATACTCCTAAAAAAACTATAACTTTTACAGAAAATAATTTATTTAAAAAATTAAAATTTTTATTAACTAGTTTAAAAATTCTCTTTGAATATCATTCAAAAAATTTTCAAATAAATATAATCCCAACACAACAAACAAAAATGCCCTTGAAGAACTATCACATCAAAAATAAAACGAATTTATGTAAAAAAAGGACAGTCCGATTATGAACATTATAAATCTGAAATAAGACCCAAAAATAGCGAATCAGTTAATCTAAACGCCAAATAATTATCAAAAATCTGAACGATAAGGTAAAAACCTTATTTAAAAAAAATTCATATAAATCTAGATTTTATATTAAGAGCATACCTAAAAAGAGATAATTTAAACATTTCAATCATAAACCTACCCAAAAAGTATAGGAAGAAGACCTCTTACCAAAAAAAGTTTCAAATTTAATTTAAAATAAAGAATTCCTTTCGATTTATAACATATTTAATACAAAAAAACGGGTTTCAGGAAAATCTAAAAAGAGATTATAGACCCCTAGATGTTTAAAAATTCATATCTATATGATATTTTGATTTAGAAAAAGTATCTCGAAAACCTTTTAAGACCTATTACTTATCAATACCAAGAGAGGAGGAACATGTGATGTTTGACAGAATTACAGATCTTACTTTTAAACAAATGATCGCGATTCCAATATTAGTTGTTATTGTAATGGCTACTATAGGTGTTTTTAATCCGCCTTCACTTGGTATGGATTTAAGTGGCGGTAACAGGATAACTATAACGAACACCGATTACGATTCAAATCAATTAGAACAATACTTGCAAGGAGATCTAAACGATGATAGAGTAAATGCTCGTTCATTAGAAGGAGTCGATGGTATCATAGTTGAATCGCCTGCAGATATAGATCAGGATACATTAATAGATTCTATAATGCAAGAAACCAATGTTCCTGGAGAATCGATAAGTACTGAAGCCGTTAGCGCTTCTTTTGGGAGATCTACACAAATACAAGGTATTACAGCTTTAGGAATTGCATTTCTTGGTATGATAGTGGTTGTATTTATAACTTTTAGAGATATAGTCCCATCATTAACAATTATTTACTGTGCATTTTCCGACATGATAATAGCCGTAGGATTAATGTCATTATTAGGGGTCCCATTAACCTTAGGTACTATTGCGGCTTTATTAATGTTAATAGGTTATGCAGTTGACAGTAATATTTTATTAACCACTCGAATACTGAAAAGGAGCGGATCATTCGCAGATAAATACTCTAAAGCAATTCAAACTGGAATTATGATGGCTGGAACTACACTTAGCGTTCTTGTCGTTATAGTAATAGTTAACTCGTCTCAAATCCTCGATAGCATTGCAATCGTTTTAATACTTGGAATAATATCAGATTTCATGAATACATGGTTCTTCAATGGAGGAATACTAAGATGGAGAACGGAGGGACAATAAAATGAAAAAGAATTGGCAAGTAATACTACTCATAAGCGTCTTATTAGTATCAGCCTTATCAATCTACAGCCTAGGACTACAATATGGTATAGACCTCGAAGGTGGAACATCAATCCAACTTCAATTAGAAAGAGAAGCAACAGACGAAGAAATGGAAACAGTGATCGAGGTCCTAAATGAGAGATTAAATAGCCTAGGGATAAAGGATATCCAAGTTAACCCTCACAGAGACAATAGACACGTTACCGTTGAGGTAGCCGGAACAGGAGCAGAAGAACAAAATCGAGTTGAAGAGATTCTTAAACAAGAAGGTGTTTTCATTGCACAGTTTAACGGAGAGACATTCGCTGAAGGAAGCGATATTTTAAGAGTCAACGAAATCAGATTAAGAAATGAGGGAAAGCAATGGACTGTTCCTTTTGATCTTAGTCAAACAGCGGCTGAGAAATTTGCTGAGATAGCTGAAGGAAAACCTGAATATCCCGTCGATATGTTCGTTGACCCTCCTCAAAATTCAGTAATTATAGCTTCCCAACCTGTGTATGAATTATTTGACTCACAATTATCTCAAGGAATCAGCCCTGAAGCTCCTAATTTGAAGGAAAGATTATCCCGAGATCTTAATATAGACATCTTAAATACTCAAGAATTTGATGAATCCGAGTTTAATAATTTGATGAATCAAAATAAATCTGTTGTATATTTGGGTAGTTGGAGTAGTGTTTCTCAGGTAGCTAATAGTATAGATTCTGAGGGATTCGAAGTAATGAATAGAACTTTCAGCGAAGGTAAACTAGGGGAAAACGAATTAGTTGGTTATATTAAGGAGATTCTTGGCTTGCAAGGTCCTTACTCTATTGATCCTGGACTTGCTGAAGGCAGAGTAAGTCAAAGTGTTAGTATTAGAGGATCATCCCCTAATAGAGCCGTTGCTGCAAACGATGCACAAGAGGTTAGTGCAATTTTACAGTCAGGTTCATTGCCTATAGAAACTAGTATTGTTAGAACGTATTATGTTACGGCCTCACTTGGTGAAGAATTCAGAAGACAGATCATGATTTCTGCTTTGGCAGCGATGATCGTGATTGCGGGTATAATTTATGCTAGGTATAGAGATCCGAAAATATCAGCGGCACTCGTATTTACGAGTTTATCCGAAATATTTATAATTCTGGGAGTTGCATCCATAATAAGCTGGAACCTTGATCTTCCTAGTATCGCCGGAATTATCACTGCGATAGGTACTGGGGTAGATCAGCAAATAGTCATGACAGATGAAACGTTTGCTGTTGGTGAAGCAAAAGGTAAAAGAAGGCTTGTTCGATTGAATAAGAGTATAAATCGAGCCCTGTTTATATTGATTGCTGCAGCTATAACTACTGTAATAGCCATGGCGCCGCTAGCAATTTTAGGGCTTGGAGTTTTAAAAGGATTCGCTATTACAACAATTATTGGAGTAACTGCTGGTATTGTTATAACAAGACCGGCTTATGGCCAAATCCTTAAAAGCATTTTGAGGTAAAAAAATGTCTGAATTAAAAGAAATAAGAGAAGTTGAAAAGAAGGCAAAAAAACTAGAAGAGCAAGGCGAGGAAAAACTCAAATATGTTATCAGAAAAGCAAAGGATAAAGCCAGAGAAGATAAAGAGAGCCGGATAAGTGACGTTAAAAAGGAAATTGAAGAGATTAAGGAAGAATTGAGAGAAAAAGGTGAAGAAGAAGCTAAAAAGATTGAAGATGATCTTCGATCTCAATTAGGAGAAAGACAGAAAAAGGCTGAAAAGAATTTTGATGAAGCCGTTGAAAACACAATTGAGAATCTAACCACCATTAAAAATTAAGTTGAACATTAGTGATGAGATGTTTGGCACAGCTGAGATGAATAAGGTTAAAGTTTTCGGGTTAAGTGATCATCGAGATAAGATCCTGACATTCCTTCAGGAAGAGGGAGTAGTGCAGATTAAGGAGACAGAAATCGATGAAAGAGAAGAACGAACAAAAGCTCAAAGGGATGCCAACACGATTATTACTCGATTAAATCGTGTTAAAAGAACTTTAACAGATTACAGGGAAGAAGAATCTAGTGATGGGATTTTTTCCTTTTCTAAGAAAGAAAAACAGGAAATAAAATATAGAAAACCTTCAAGAATTGTCAAAGAATCAAAAGAATTCACTAACGATATAGAAGAAAAAGTAGAGAATATTTCCGAGAATATCAGTGAAATCGAAGGAAAAATAGATGAAATAAAATCTAGAGAAGATACCTTACATAAACTAAAAAAGATAGATTTCGATTTAAACCAATTAGATACTGACCTAGATTACATTAATAAATATATAGGACACTTAAAGACTTCAAAAGATGAACTAATGAATAAAATACCTAGTAATTCCTACGTTAAAATTTATAAGGAAGATGAACAAGAAATCGCCGTAGTAGTGTCAATCAACAGCATAGAAACTTCTAAGGTTCTTGAAGAAATTGATATATCTGACCTTGAAGGTAAACCTAAAAAGAAAATTAAAGAACTAGAGAAAGAACTCGACTCCCTTAAGGATAAGAAAGACAGAGAAAAGAAAAAATTTAAGGATCTAGCTGAAGAACATTTTAAAGAAATCGAAAAAAAGATAGAGATCCTAGAAAACGAAGTTGAAAAAGGTAGAGAACACGAGAAGCTTGGAAAAAGCCAAGAAACCTTCGCTCTTACTGGATGGATACCTGAAAAAAAGGTTGAAGATCTTAAAACAAAACTAGAAGATTTTACTAACAATAAAATAATCTTCAAAGTAACAGAGCATAATAATCCTGAGGAAGAAATACAACCTACCCTACTCGAGAACAATAAGATCATATCTCCTTTTGAGTTAATTACTAAAATGTTTGGAGTTCCAAAACCAGATAAGATTGATCCTACACCTTTAATCGCTATCAGCTTTCCCTTATTTTTTGGTTTTATGCTTACTGATGCAATGTACGGTCTAATTCTTGCCTTAATGTCATTATATGTTGTTAATAAATGGCAAGGAACTAAAAATAAAACTTATGACTTATTCGCTATCCTAATTGGATTTGGTATATTCACGATGGGACTCGGAGCTATCTTCGGAAGCTACTTCGGAAATCTAACAGAAATAATCACAGATATGACTGGAATGAATGTTTCCAATTCGGCAATATTATCAATAATGAGCACTATAAAACAGATCGAACCTATCGGAGAAGGATCTATGACCTTCTTGGGGATTGCATTAATCGTAGGAATAACTCATATACTTATAGGAAATATAATTGGTTTAGTAACTGATTATAAGCGAGATAAGATAAAAGCAGTGCTTGGAAATCTTTCATGGATCCTATTGATTCTTGGAATAGCTATATTCGCAGCAGAAAGCTTCTTAAGCCTTAAAATCTCTATGTCAGCCATGGGTTACCAAATCAGTCCAAGCTATATTGCGATAGGTTTAGCATTAATTATGGTCCTCGGAGATGGACTTTATGAAAATGGAGCTATTGGCGGTATGCTTAATGCGATTGATATATTTGGGTTCCTAGGTGATTGGTTCTCATATGCACGATTAATGGCTTTAGGACTGGCAACCGCAGGTATAGCAATGGTTATTAATTTAATAGTTGAGCTTTCTTTTTCCTTAAAAGTAGCTTCGATACCTATTGGGATTATATTTGGAATTTTAATTTTCATTGGTGGACATGTTTTCAATCTTTTGATAAATTCGTTAGGGGCGTTTGTTCATGCCCTTCGGCTTCACTATGTTGAATTTTTCGGCCAGTTTTATGATGCCGATGGTGAGGAATTTGAACCATTTGAGTCTAAAAGAAAATTAACTAAATTAAAATTTAATAAGGAGGTATAGAAAGATGGTAGATGTTTTATTAGCAATAGCTTTGGGAACTGCTTTGGCAATAGGAGTATCTGGAGCAGCTTCTGCATTAGGTATATCGATAGCAGGTTCTGCAGCAGCAGGAGCAGTTGCAGAAGATCCTGATAACTTCAGGAACTCACTGATCTTGGAAAGCCTTCCTATGACACAGACTGTCTACGGATTCATAATAGCATTCCTGATCCTGTTCGCGTCCGGCATTGTCCCAGGAGGAGTTAGTGCAGTAGCAATAGGAGAAGCAGAAGGACTTATAATTATCGGTGTTGGATTAGGAGTAGGCCTCGCACAACTTTCAGCAATTCCACAAGGTATGGTAACTTCATCTGGAGTTGGTTCCACCGCTAAAAACCCTGATACTTTTGCACAAAACGTCATGTTCGGTGTACTACCAGAAACTGCCGCTATATTTGGATTCGTGATTGGAATAATGATGATCGTCCTCGGAGTTGGACTCTAAAATTAGTAACCGGGGGTTACTAACGTGGGAAAAGAGGAACTGCTTAATGAGATCAAGAGAAGATCTGAATCAAACCTTCAAGAAAAGAAAGAAAAAGCCTTAGAAAAGGTAAAAGAGATATTCAGGAGATCGAAGAAAGAATCCGCAGAAGAGGTAAAACAATTAAAAAAAGAAGGTATATCAGAAGGAATTAAAGAACTTGATCGGATTATATCTGGCAGAAGGATGGATGTAAAACGAGAGATAATGCAAGATCAGGAAGAAAAAATCCAAGAAGTCCTAGAAGAATCAAAAGAGAAAATCAAAAGTAAAGACCTTGCAGAATACCAAGAAGATGTTATTAACCTAGTTGTCGATGGTGGATCCCAATTAAACGGAGGAAAAATCACTGTACATGGAGATAAAAAGAGTTTAAATGCTTTGAAGAAATTAGATCTAGATGAAGTTTCAGAGAGGATCGATGAGAAATGTGACTGTGATACAAGTATTTCTATTGGTGATGAAATAGATAAAATTGGTGTCATAGTTGAAAAAGGAGAAGTCAGAGTAGATAATACTTTTGAAGCAAGAATTGATAGGGCGAAAGATGACTTACGAGTAGAGATTTCAAAGATTTTATACGAAAGACAAAAAGGTAGTGACATCAAGAGCTCTAAAAAGGAACAAGACAAAATAAAGGAAAAAGAAAAGGAAAAACTTCAAAATAAGGTTCAAGAAGTCGACGAAGAAGAAATCAAAGAGGAAGCCAAAGAAGAAGCTAGGAAATTCATTAATGAAGAATTTAACTTAGAAGGGTGGAAAGATGGAGATCTCTAACTCTACTCTCTATTTATTAATTGCAGTATTCTTAGGGCTAACAGGATTAATGCTTTATAGACGATTAAAATCAGTAGTTCCATATGCATACCCAAATGCCAGAATTAGAGCAAAAGAGGGAAGCCTCATTGACAAATCAAAATACCAAGAACTAACTAACTCCAGATCCTTAGAAGAACTGGCATCAAGCATGGAAGAAGCTGGATACGAAGTACCCGATAAAAAAGACTCATTCAACCTAGAAAGGTCTCTCGACACACAGCTACTTGAAATTTACACAATGCTTGATGAAATCCTGCCAAAAAAAGTTAGCTCCATTTTTAACCATCTAAAATTTGAATGGGATATCAAAAACCTAATAACAATAATAAAGGCCAGAGAAACAGGAGAAGAAATAGATACTGAAGAACTAATGGATAAAGGGGAAATAGGTGGAAAGCTCGAAGAAATTCTTGAATCTGAAGATCTTGTTGAAGCCTTAAAGGGAACCAGATATGAAGAATATGTAAAAGAATACGAATTAGAAGATAGAACAATTCTAGAATTAGAAAATAAGCTCTACAAAGATTATTATAATAGATTAATGAGGGAAGCTGAAAATAACGCGAGAATGAGATCCTATTTTGGAAGAAAAATCGATATAAAAAACATAAGCTTCATCCTTCGATCACAAATAGAAAATATTGAAAATGAAGATGTTAAAACTAGTTTAATAGAAGGAGGAACCCTCAATCAATCCACCTTAAACGAAATTATTGAATCAGAAAACTTTGAAACAGCAATCTCCAGACTAGAAAACACAACATACTATGAAACTATCTCTGAAGCCGAAGGAGCCGGATTAGAATTAGTCGGGGACATAGAAAGAAAACTAAAGAAGAAAAACATAGAGCTAGGAGAAAAAGTCTCATATCAAGACCCAATGGGGGTTGGGCCAACAGTAAGTTACATATCAAAGAAAGAAGCAGAAATTAGAAACCTCAAAGCAATTGTTACCGGTATTAAGAATGACCTAAATTCTGAATTAATTATGGATTACCTCATAGGGGTGAAGAGTTAATATGAAAGTAGCCGTTGTTGGCGATGAAAGCACAGTAACTGGATACAAATTAGCAGGAATTGGCAAAAGCCAAATAATTTCAAGCGAAAAAGAAGCTAAAAAAATTATTAATGAATTAGAAGGAGAATTTGAAATTATTATTGTTACAGATAAATATCTCCCAGACCTAGACCCTGTGGAATCCGAAAGCTTAGTTATAGGAGTTCCAGGCAGGGAAGGCCCTTCCGGCAAGGAAGGACTAGAAGATGTAGTTAAAAGCGCTATTGGAGTGGAGGTTGAATAAATTATGACTAAAAACAATCAAGATCAAATAATTGGAGAAATTGTTAGAATTACCGGACCTTTGGTTATCGCCGAAGGCATGAAGGGAAGCAAAATGAATGACGTCGTCCTAGTTGGAGAAGAAGAACTAACCGGCGAAATAATCGAGCTAAATGGAGACCAAGCATCAGTCCAAGTATACGAAGAAACGGCAGGCATCGAACCCGGAGCCCCAGTAAAATCAACAGGCTCACCACTCTCAGTAGAACTAGGACCGGGAATGGTTTCAAACTTCTTCGACGGAATACAAAGACCTCTTACCAAATTAGAAGAAGAAAGTGGAGCATTCATAGATAGAGGAATCACTGCATCAGCCTTAGACAGAGAAAAGAAATGGAAATTCAGTCCAGAAGTAGAAGAAGGAGACACAGTAAAAGGAGGCGATGTCTTAGGTATCGTACCGGAAACCCCATTAGTAGATCACAAAATACTTGCCCCATCCGAAATCGATGAAGCAAAAGTCCAAGAAATAAAAGAAGGAGAACACACTGTCGAAGAAACTATAGCAGTACTAAAAAACGAAGAAGATGAGAAAGAGGTTGATATGGTAGTAGAATGGCCAGTAAGAAAACAAAGAAGCATAAAAAACAAAAAAACACCTAAAGAACCTCTAGTCACCGGCCAAAGAGTATTCGACACCTTCTTCCCAATCACCAAAGGAGGAACCGCAGCAATACCAGGAGGATTCGGAACAGGAAAAACAGTAAGCCAACACCAACTAGCCAAATGGGCCGACGCCGACATAGTAGTATACGTAGGATGCGGAGAAAGAGGCAACGAAATGACAGAAGTTCTAGAGGACTTCCCAGAACTAGAAGACCCAAGATCTGGAAGACCCCTAATGGAAAGAACCGTACTAATAGCCAATACCTCAAACATGCCTGTAGCAGCACGAGAATCATCAATCTACACCGGTATAACGATAGCAGAATACTTCAGAGACATGGGATACGATGTAGCACTCATGGCTGACTCAACCTCAAGATGGGCAGAAGCACTGAGAGAAATCTCAGGTAGGCTAGAAGAAATGCCCGGAGAACAAGGATACCCAGCATACCTAGCCTCCAGAGTAGCAGACTTCTACGAAAGAGCAGGAAAAGTTATAACAAAAGGCTCTGAGAACCAAGAAGGATCAGTCTCAGTCATCGGAGCAGTATCACCACCAGGGGGAGACTTCTCAGACCCCGTCGTACAAAACACCCTAAAAGTCGTAAAGATCTTCTGGGCCCTAGATTCAGATCTAGCAGACAGAAGACACTTCCCATCAGTTGACTGGTTACAAAGCTACTCACTCCACGTTGATCAAGTAAAAGATTGGTGGTCAGAAGAAGTAGATGACGAATGGTATAACCTAAGAAAAGACGCTATGAGACTTCTAGAAAAAGAAGATGATCTCCAAGATGTCGTCCAAATCGTTGGACCAGATGCCTTACCTGACGATGAAAGACTTGAATTAGAAACAGCTCGAATGATCAGAGAAGACTTCCTACAACAAAATGCTTACCACGACGTAGATACATATTGTCCACCCGAAAAGCAGGCTGAAATGCTACGAAATATTCTACACTTCCACGATGAAGGTATGAGCGCGATACAAGAGGGAACTCCAATAGATGAGATCCAAGATATGGATATTATCGAAGATATTGCGAGAATGAAGATAATGGATAATGAGGAAATTGAGGATATCAAGCAGATTAAGGATAATATCAAAGAAGAATTTGAGAAGGTGAGGGAATAAAATGCGTGAATATAGCTCACTAAAAGAAGCTTCAGGACCTCTCTTAGTAGTGGAAGGAGTTGAAGGAGCAGGATACCAAGAAGTAGTTGAGATCGAGCTCCCAAGCGGTGAAAAAAGAAAAGGAGAGGTATTAGAATCACAAAAAGGATTAGCTGTAGTTCAGGTCTATGGAGGAACCGGCGGTATCAACCTTACCGAAACCAAAGTCAGGTTCACAGGAGAAACCCTCAAGGTCCCCCTAGCAAAAGACATGCTCGGCAGAGTTTTCGGTGGTAGAGGGGAACCGATGGATGGTGGACCAGAAATAATCCCAGATGAAAGAAGATCAATTTATGGTTCAGCAATAAATCCTGCGGCTAGAGAGTATCCTAGAGAATATATCAAAACCGGGATCTCCACTATTGATGGAATGAATACCCTGATCCGAGGACAAAAGTTACCAATATTCTCCGGGTCCGGACTACCACATAACGATATAGCAGCTCAGATCGCTAGACAGGCTGAAGTACCTGGCGAAGAAGAGGACTTTGCAGTGGTCTTTGCCGGTATGGGTATAACCTACGAAGAAGCCGATTTCTTCATGGAAGACTTCGAACAAACTGGAGCGATCGAAAGATCTGTAGTTTACCTTAATTTAGCTGATGACCCTTCAATTGAAAGAATAATTACACCTAGAATGGCTCTTACTACAGCTGAATATTTAGCTTTTGAGGAGGATATGCAGGTTCTTGTAATACTTACAGATATGACTAACTACTGTGAAGCACTTAGAGAGATATCAGCAGCTAGAGAAGAAGTTCCTGGTAGAAGAGGTTACCCAGGATATATGTACACTGACCTAGCTACAATATATGAAAGAGCTGGAAGAATAGAAGGGAAAAAAGGAACTATCACTCAAATGCCTATACTAACCATGCCTAGTGATGACATAACACATCCTATACCAGATCTAA
Organism: uncultured Thermococci archaeon; assembly: GCA_964436705.1. Lineage (GTDB taxonomy): Archaea > Methanobacteriota_B > Thermococci > Thermococcales > CAYNOZ01 > CAYNOZ01. Next base: position 19,994 of record CAYTEI010000001.1, on the reverse strand, counting down.
CCGGATACATCACAGAAGGACAAATAGTACTCGATAGATCAATTCACGGAAAAGGAATTTACCCGCCAATAGAAGTACTACCATCACTCTCAAGACTAATGGACGAAGGAATTGGGGAAGGACTTACCAGAAACGATCATGGACAGGTATCCGATCAATTATACTCCGCATACGCAGAAGGTAAAGATAAAAGAGATCTAGTCGCAGTTGTAGGAGAAGAAGCACTATCAGAAAGAGATAAAAGACTATTAAAATTCGCAGAAGTTTTCGAAGATAACTTCGTAAGCCAAGATAGAAGAGAAGATAGAACCGTTGAGGAAACCCTTGATCTTGGTTGGGATCTTCTATCAATGTTCGAGAAAGGAGACCTCAAGAAAATCGATCCTGAAGTCATTGATCAATATTTCCCTGAAGAAACTAAAGTAGATGTAGATGTAGAGGAAGAAGAAAAAACTGAGGGTGCCTCTGAATAATTTGAAGGTGAAGAAATGTCAGAAGATGTAAAACCTACTCGAATGGGTTTAATGGAGTTAGAAGATCGGCAGGAAACTGCTCAGAATGGACATGACCTTCTAGAGGAGAAGAGAGACGCTCTAGTTATGGAGTTCTTTGAAGTAGTCGATGAAGCTAAAGAACTTAGAGAAAAGGTTAATAAGAAGTCTGAAGAGGCTTTCAAGGCTCTATCTAAAGCAGAAATGGATTTAGGATCGAATGAGGTTAAAAGAATTTCCAAGGGAGTTAAAAAAAGTAAAGAGCCAGAATTTGGTTTTAAAAACATTATGGGGGCTTCTATCCCCTTCCTCAAAGATATTGACGTTAAAAGAGATCCTCAAGAGAGAGGCTACTCTTTTTACGATACCAGTGCAAGTCTTGATAAGGCAGCCGAAGAGTTTGAAGAATTGTTAGATCTAGTTTTAAAACTATCAGAAAAAGAACAAACAGTTTTAAGACTTGCTAATGAAATTAAAAAAACTAAAAGAAGAGTAAACGCCTTAGAACATATTATCCTTCCTAAGTTAGAAAAAAACATTGAAAAAATCGAAAGAAAACTAGAAGAAAACGAAAGAGAAAGCTTCGTAAGATTAAAGAAAGCAAAAGAAATGATGGAGGATAAAGAGTAGTGGGAAAATTCGACATAATCAAAAAAGAAATCCAAAAAGTAAACCTAAGCCTACCTAAAAAAAGAAAAAAAGTTAACGACCTACTAAAAGAAGAAAAACCAAGCGTAGAACTTAGATCGGGTGAAACCCACGAATTCGACGTAAAAGAATTAAAAAAAGTAAAAGAAAAGATAGGTAACATTAGAATCCCAATCTACTTAGAAATATCCTCTTCTTTCGATGGTAAAGTAAGAATAAAAGGAAAAAAACAAGTAGAACTAATTAAAAAAATCCTTGGAAGCTACGATGAACTAGTAATAGATGAAGAAACCGAAATCTTTGTTTTCAAAAGCGAGATAATGAAAGTACGAAAAAAGTACCCAACAACCACCTTCTACGTAGTAAGGTGAAAAAGGTGAAAATTGGCTCAGATCTTGAACTAAACGAGGCACAGTATTATTATATCTCTATACTACCTTACTTCCTAATGTTTACCGGCCTAGTATTCGGAATATTCTTCTTCCTAAATATATCCAAATACGTTACAGCATCTGCCGTATCAATCGTTTTCGGAAGCTCCTTACTTATATCCTCATGGATAGTTAAACAACACCTTTCAAACACCCTAGAATTTCGAATAGCAGTTCTAGGGGGAACCTTTTTTATAACTTCTTCAATAATATTCATGATTAAATACTTGTCATAAGGTGAATTCATGAAAAACAAAACAATATTACTATTATTGGTCATAACAATATTAATAATTCCCTCCACCCCAAAAACAAAAGCACAAGAAAGCATGACCATAACATCAGAAACCGTCAAAGTAATAATCGGAGACACAAAGGATCATGAACTAAAACTGAGGAATGAGGCATCAGAAGACTACAACAGAGTAGACATCGTAAGATGGAACCTAATAAGAAACGAAGAACAAATAGGATCCAAAATCATGAAAAACAACGCTACAATAAATGGGATCACTCTCTACATGGAAGATAACTCATATACAGAGATGTATGAAGCAACTGAAAACTCACAAACTTTAACAATATCTGCAAACTCAGAAGCAGAGGCTGGTACCTATACAATAAAATTCGCAGCGTATGCTTATGTCGAAGGCAGCATTGAATATTATTACCCAACTCTTGAACTTGAAGTTTCAAATGATCCTTTTGAACTACATGAATCTGGAAGTAATGTTAGGATTGCTAATAGAGGGGGAAAAGAAGCCTATCCTGGTGATAATTTAAGCACTGATCTTAAAATTACTAATTATTACTCCAATTCTGCAGATATTAATGTTAGAATTGGGATTACCGGTGAAGAACAAAAAACTTACGAAACACAAAAAACAATACCATCAGGCACTAATACTATATCAGTTGAAACTACTGTTCCAGAATTTAAAGAAGGTAACTACATAGTTAGCTCTCATATCTCCAGCCCGATAGTTAATGATGAGGAAACTTGGGATGGAGAAGAAATAAGCATCGAAAATGGATTAAGCTTGGAAACATTCTCATTATCAAATAGCAGAGCTGAAATCTGGGAAGAAAATCAAGCAACATTTTCACTAATAAATTATAGAAACCAGGCAGCCAATGTTAAACTAAGAATAACCTCAGAAAATGGTGTTTTCAGGAAAAAAAAGGAAGTTGAACTACCCAAAGGATCTTCTACAAAAAAGATCAGTGTACCGGAACTGGATCCGGGAGAATATCAGTTAAAAGGAGAATTAATAAAATCCGAAAATATTATTGGCTCATCTTCTAAAGAATTAACTATACTAAACCCAATTGAATTACAAGAACCGGAAATCAATTTTAATAATCAAGGAAATGCTACTCAGATAAATAACATTGATTTAGGTTATTCCAATCCTAGAGATGAAGTTATACCTGCAACTATTGGAATAAAGATAATCAATAATGAAACCGGAGAAAACATATACGATCCTTCTGATCGGAATGTCCGTTTAGATCCTGAAGATAATACTTTTTCATTTCAAATGAAAGAAAAACTTTCTGAAGGAAAGTATAAAATTACTAGTAGTTTGAGCTATAAAAACCACCTTAGTACTGAAAACATGACTTTTAGTGTGTCTAATGGGGCTGATAACAATGGAGAAGTTGGCAATGTTGGAAATAATGAAACCAATAATGGGTTCCCTGTTGCGAACGGCTTTCCTTGGGAATTCGCTGTGATTCCTTTAATTGCTATACTAGTAGCTGTTTATATTCTTTTAAGAAGAGAAAAAGATACGGGTCCAGACAGAAGATCACCACTCGGTAGAAAAAGAAGTTCTAGTGATGAAATTAAGGATTCTGATTTGGAAGAGAGTTCAGATGGAATTCCTAAATAAATTAAAATAAATTTAATAGTTTAAGATTTAATCTCATATATTCGTTACTTGGATTTTGATATCTGGTAAGAGGGTGTGAGGCTACCCCTCTAAATGAGGGAGGAAGATCCGCCCACCTTATCGGGATCGGGTCTCCTTGATGGAGGCATCCGAGAGGATGGTCACTGGAGCAGAAACGATACGCCACTAGTCTTTGGTGATGATGCCGTGAGGCTGAAGACGGGTAGTTGGTGGTGAAACGGTCAAACCCCGAGGTGCAAGGCCAAAAAAGCGTTGATGAGTTCCCGATACGAAACGCAGGTAGGCTGCTAAGATGAATGCCTCTTAGAACAAAAGGCGGGCTACGGCCTTCATATCAGGCCCAATTTATAATTTAATAATTTAAAGGGTTTAATCATGACAGAAATAGATAACTTGTCTTTGCTGAATGAGATGATTAAGGATAGTGTTAATCAGTTAGAGAGCCAACTTACTCAAATGACTGGTATTAAAACTAATACAAAGATTAGTCGGGTTTCCTTAATGGATATTGAACATATTAGTAATGACTTTGATTCAGATAAGAGAATTTCCTCTTTTATTAAGTTAACTGGTGGGCTTAATGGTTTTTTAGTTGTTCTTCTTTCTCCGAAGTCAGCTAAGAAAGTTGCTGATTCTATGATGGATAATATGGGGATGCAATCAGATTCAAAGGGATTTGGGGAACTTGAGAAATCAGCTTTGAAGGAAATTGGAAACATTCTTACTTCAGGTTTTGTTGATGGAATGGCTAATTCAGCGACATGTGAAATAAACAGTTCTCCTCCTTACCTTTCGGCTGGTAAAGGTGATAAGGCGATTGGTCCGATATTAGATTTCCTCGAAAAAAGAACTGATATAGTAGTAACGATGGATTCTAAGTTAGAAACTCCACACGAGGGATTGGATTACAAAGTTTTCTTGTTCACAGATCCAGATAACTTAAAGAAGTTCCTAAAGAGTGTGAAAAAGTAGTTTTCACTCAACGAATATTACAGCTGCTACCGTTGATCCTATTTTTTCCTCTTCTACAGCCTCTTTCTTAGCTGTTATTATCTTTTGAGATTTTAAATCTCCTTCACGAGATCTGAATCCGTTTTTAATCATATTAACTACTTTTTCTTTAGCTTGACCCTCTGAAATATTTCTTCCAGAGTATTCGTATACCAATCCAACCTTTTTTCCAATACCTATTCCGATGGCAGAAGATATTTTATTTGAGCTACATACCTTTGTATAGATAGATGGAACCATTGTACTAGGAAGGAAACTTGGCTTTTCATTTAAAAATTCTATCTCAGAAGGTAGTACACTGCTTAAATTTATTAGATTCAGATTTCCTATATCCGCATCTAATAAAGCATTGTCAAATGCGTTTAATTTGGTATTACCAGTTGCCGTCCCTGTTGTGAGCCAAGCTTTCTTTGGTTTCTCCCAATACATGAAATCACAATAAAAAAGAAACAAAATGAATATTAGATTCTTTGCCTCATAAAATCCTCAAGATCATTAAGAGCACTTTTTAAAACATCTTTCTTTGGTAAGAATACTGATCTAAAATGTTGATCTCCAAATTCTGGATCGAATCCTGATCCATGAACGAATAAAACATGGGCTTCATTTAAAACGTCTAAGACGAATTCCTTATCATCTTGCCACTCGTCGGTTTCGATCTTTGGGAATATATAAAATGCTCCTTGTGGTTTTTTAGCGCTCAATCCTGGTATTTCGTTAACTCTTTTATGGAAATAGTTCCTTCTGTTTTCTAGCTTGGACATGACTTGGTTTAAGTATTTATTTTTTTGTTTTATTCCTTCTAGGGCTCCATATTGAGCAGGTGTGTTTGGGCAAAGCCTTACTCTTCCCATTTTAAGAATTCCTTCTCTAATCTGTTCTAGTTTATTTTCTGGATCCTGTATGGACATGTAGCCTAGTCTCCAGCCTGTGGCTAGATATACTTTTGAGAAGCCGTTTAGAGTTATTAGTGGAACTTCTTTTGCCACTTCTGCTGTCCCTGTATGTTGAGTATTATCGTAGGTCATTCTATCGTATATTTCATCTGATATGACTGGTAAATCATGTTCTGCCGCTACGTTTACTATTTTTTTAATTGTTTTTCGTGGGTATAGGGCTCCTGTTGGATTGTTTGGGTTTATGAGGATGATTGCTTTTGTTTTTTCATTTATTTTGCTTCTTAGATCTTCAACGTTTGGTTTCCAGTTCTCTTCTTCAATTGTTTCGTATGAGACTGGTTTTGATCCGTAGAATTCGGAAAGGGCTATGTATGGTGGGTAGGTTGGTCCTGGGACAAGTAGTTCATCACCTGGTTCTAGAAGAGATCCGAATATCATATTGAGGCCTTCTGAGATACCTGATGTGATCAATACGTCTTCTTTGGTAATCTCTGCAGCGTTTTTTTCTTTTTCTCTTTTGGTTATAGCTTTTCTTAGTTCTTCATTTCCTTCTGATGCTCCGTAATAATTTTTCCCATCGTCTATAGCTTCTTTAAATCCTTTTTTCATGTGTTCAGGAGTATCAAAATCGTATTTTAATGGATCCCCTATATTTAGTTTAGATATTTCTATTCCTTTATTTTCTAATTCTCTTGCAGGTATAACAACATCCCTAATTGCGTATTCTATATCGAGTGCTCGATCTGTTCCGGAAATTTTCAAAAAGGATCATCTCATAAGATAAAGATAAATAAAAATATTTAAATTTTATTATGATTTTTTTAAATATTCTTCCTACCTACTATATAACCAATTAAACCTGCAATAAGTACACTTAACGCAATACTAGCAACAAAAATATTCTCTTGACTTAAATAAAGATCCCTTGATTGATCCGAATCAGGTCTTGAAATTTCATTCAAAGTCACATTACCTGAACCTTCTTGGAAAAAGAAGGCGGTAGAGCTTAATCTTGCCTGTTTAAGATATACTAGAGCTGTTGTTTTATCTGATTTCTTATATGATTGAGCAAACTCGTAGTAGCTAAGCCCTAGTATCGGTTGAATTCCTTTTTCTTGTAGTTTACCTATTGCGATCTTTGCACTGTTTTCTGCTTGATTTATTCTACTATTTAATGTTTCTTGATCAGATCCCATGGAAACAATCATTGCTTCTAATGTTGACCTTGCTTCCATTGCATTATACAGAGCTGCCGCATATCTTTCATTTTCCAAGTTATTTCTTGCACGATCGAGCATTGGAGTTTCTTGTTGCATACCAGCTAGATTTTCTAAATATATCTTTAGTAGGCGGGCACTGTGAATGAAGTTTTGGGCTTGGAATCTTATCTCTCCTTGATTCAATGTTTTTTGATTATTTCTATCAAGGTCTTTAGATAATTGGTACCAGAATTTTGCTGTTTTTAATCTTTCTTGAGCTCTTGAGTATGATCGAATTGAATTTGCTAGTTCTCCTACTTCGAGGGAGTTTTTTGCTTGTTCTAGTAGTTCTTCGGTTGTCCCTATTCTATTTTGTGCTGCAGCGTATCCTTGTAGTTCTTCTATGCTATTAAAATCTTCTTTACCCTTTATTTGAGCTTTAATTTGTTTAAGTGAGCTGTTAGTACTTTGTATTTCTTCTTTCACTACAGAAGAAATTTCTCTATCTCTTCTGTAAATATCAAGATAATTTTTTACGTAGTTTAGATTTATTCTAGCCTGAAAAGATTTACTTAAAGAAGTATAATATTTAGAGTTGTTATAGGCTCTTTTAGAATCCATTAAAGCCTGTTTACCTGATTCTAAACTGGTCTTAAGATTCTTCTGACCCCATTCGGGAAAATTAACTTCCTCAGCTAATCTTTGAGCATCTACAAGCATTCTTTCAGTCTCTTCAATATCACTTTCACCATAAGGGCTCAGAAATTCTGAATTAATTTCAACATTCTCCGCATCAGGTCTTGAAATTTCATAGCCAGTATAATGCTTAACCACATCATAAATATCACTCACTTCAACAACTTCTATTCCCCACGGATCTGCATGATCTCTCACATTGATTGTTTCTTCAGTTCTGAAATCTGTATACTCAGCTTGACCTTCAGGGACCAAGAACTTAGATACACCATATCTCTTTGAAGCATTTACTTTATGGATTATCCCTCCCACTGGCCCTATTGAACCGTCAGGATTTATCATCCCCGTCATCATAACATCTTTATTAATAGTGATATTCTCTATAGCTGCTATTATCCCAACAGTCATAGCAGCACCCGCAGAAGGACCTCCAATCATCGGCGAATTCGAGCTTACGGAAATATAGTAATTATATTCACCCGAATTGATATCAAGTGTTTGGGCTGCCGTTTGTACTGATAGTCTAGCTGAGGCTTGCATGTCAACCTCTGATAGAGGCCATGTCTCCATGTAGATATGTCCTGATCCTGGTTCGACAGTTACTGATAGAGATGATGTAATCCCTCTCATTTTTCCATCTGATCTTGTAACTGCTGGAACTCTTAGCTCTACTGTATTACGCCCTTCATGCTTTGAATTTACGTAAGGGGATGATAATGTTGGTAATAATAATATAATTAATACTAGCGTGTACAATTTTTTCATCGTATCACCATTCTTGGTTTGACCGAAACTTAAAAATGTTTTCGATCCTTAAATTATACATGATACTTATTGCTGGAATGCCTGGCGCAGGGAAAAGCATGGCGATTCAAGAATTCGAGAAGAAGAATATACCGATAGTAGAGATGGGGGATGTAATTAGGGAGGAAACAAAGAATAGAGGATACGATCCCAATCCTGAAAACACAGGAAAGATCGCCTGTAAGTTGAGAAAAGAGTTAGGTGACGATGCTATTGCAAAACTCTGTGTAGAAAAAATAAGAAAAATAGATCAAGACCTAATAGTCGTCGATGGAGTAAGGAGTCTTGCAGAAAAGGAAAGATTCGAAAAAGATCTTGATGAAAATATTGAAATTCTTAGTATCCATTCAGATCCTAAAACAAGATATAAAAGGCTTAAAGAAAGGGGAAGAGAAGATGATCCTGAGAACTGGGAAGAATTTAATAAAAGAGATCTTAGAGAGTTAAATTTCGGAATTGGCAAAGTAATTGCTTTATCAGATCACATTATCGTTAATGATTCAACTATAAGGAATCTTAGATTAGAGGTAGAGAAGTATACTGAAGAGAAATTATAGTTCTATGATCTTTCCTTGTTAAGTTCCTTCATGACTTTTACTATCTCGTTTATATTAGCTTTGGTTTTTATAGATGTTGAGTTAAAATGAGTATCACTTACTTCTAAATCCTGAGTTTCTAATCTTTTTTTAATTTGTTTGGTTTTTGGTATTCTAATACTTTGTTTTTTTGCGATTTTATGAATATCATAGTAACCATACTCATCAATTTCATTTTTAATGGTTTTTAACAGCTTTTTTACTTTCTTTCCACTATTTAACTCTTTATTTTCTGATATCTTTAGCATTTTACTTATCAAAGATTCGTTCTTTATACCCCCTAACCATAAAGGGCCAGCTATTTCAGTTAAAGAATCACAATTCTCACAATTTCTATTCTTAGGAAGGAAATCCTTCTCAAACTCTCTATGTAGACAATCAGGACAGTAATAAACATATCCAAGATTATCTATTGATTTATCAGCCCGCTTTGCTCCAGTTTCTAATTCTAAATAGGCTCTGAAAAAATGTTTAGAGGAATGTGAAAAATCAACTTCAACACCTATATCGTATTTGGCAGCATATCTAGCTATTTGCCCGATCAATATTCTCAAGCCAATCTCATGACAAAAATTCGCTCTAATAGGCTTACTGTTATATTTCCTAATACATGATTTTACATGTGCTCCACAGAGTGGAGCCGTATCTGTAGCCGTAATAGCTAATAAGCGAGGCCTCAATCTAAGTGCTGAATCTATAAAATTCATTGGACTACCAAAAGGGTCAAGGTCTATCAGATCATAACTGCGATCCTTATTCAGGATTTCATTGGCATCCTTGTTCTTAACACTGATTTTTTGGTTCAAGTTATTTAGATCTATGTTTCTTTTGATTAATTCAGTTGCTTTAGGATTAATATCATTAATTATTCCATTTTTTACACTTGTTTCATTTATGTACCTTATACCTCTGGCCCCTGTTGCCGCTAATGGATCTATGATGTTTTTTATTTCTTTAGCTTCTAAATATGCTACAGATAGATCTCTTGAAAGCTCCATCTCTGGATTATAAAAGACCGGAGCATCTTCCGGTATTTCATAATTTTTCTGATCGGGGGTTAGGAGTTTTGTTGATCCTTCTGTTATTTGATTTACTGGAAATTCTAGTTTCATTGATTGCACCGTTATTGTTGAGAAGGGGATATAAATATAGTTTTCATGAAAACAATGAGAAGAATAAATAAGAAGGGAAAGGATTTAAGAATCTGATTCAGACCCATTCATCATTATTATTTCTTCACCGGCGTTTTGAAGGGCTTTACTAAAACCAGGGTTTGTTCCTATAACAATTGTGCTTTTTCCCTGGGCCTTGGCTTCGCTTAAGATAGGAAGGAAATCAGCATCACGAGTAGATATAGCTAAACTATCAATATTATCATTATAAATAATATCCATCGCTTCAACAGCCATTCTTATATCAGTATCGCCTGCAACGATGACAGGATCGAAGCCTTGATTCGTAACAGCCTCGATAAGCCCTTCAGAAGCATACTGATTCAAAATTACCTTAGAGATCTTCAAAGTTCCTTCTTTCCTTAACTCTTCATAAATATCTTCTAAATGAATATTGAACTCACTTCTTAGAATATTCGGTCCATCAACCACCAGTCCTATACGCCGATTCGGGGCTTCTTTAGGCAATTTAATTTCCTCCATGATCTATCGTTCCTATATAATCTGATGCATTGCTCAGAGCTTCATCTATATCTCCGCTACTTATTAGCATTGTTTCTTTGCCAAGATCCTTTGCCTTATTAAAAATAGTTAAGAATTCCGGATTCTTAGATGCAATTGCTATTACATCTATATATGGTTTGAACATGTACCTCATAGCTTCAATGCTTAGTTTTACTCCTGTTTCTCCAGAAACTACTATTGGTTCGAATCCCTGAGAGAAAACATTTTCAATAAAGTCGTCAGTACTATATTGATCAAGGATAACTTTTACCACCCTTAGATCACCTATCTCCATCACTATTTCTCTCATATCACGTAATACTTCCTTTCCCCCTTCTTCACTTAGCATACTAGGCCCATCTACTAAGAGAACCACTTTTTTCCCTTCTTTACTTCTTCTAGTTAGTGAACCAATCTTTTCAGTACCATCTCTCCGGGAAAGAATCTGCCTTAAATTTTGCATATTATCTACCAAATCTTCTTTCTCGTTTTTGAAATTCTCTAATCATCCTTAAAAAATCTATTCTTCTAATATTCGGAAAATAAAAATCAGTAAAAAACAATTCAGAGTACGCAGATTGGTATAAAAGAAAATTACTTAATCTAACCTCACCTCCAGTTCTAATAACGAGATCAGGATCAGGCATATCGGGAATATAAAGATACTCTTTGATCTTATCCTCATCAATCTCTTTCCTAGATATTTCACCGCTCTCATAATCATTAATCATTTCTCTGATAGCAGCTGCTATCTCCTTCCTACCTCCATAAGCTACAGCTATATTTAATTTATGTTCACCATAGTTCTTTGTACTTTCTTCAGCTTTTTCAATCGCTTCTTTAACCCTATCCGGAAGCTCTGATGTCTCTCCAAGCGCTCGAACTTTTACCTTATTCGAATGTATTTTTTGGTTCTCAGCCACTTCTTTAAAATTCTGCTCAAAAAGATCCATTAACTTTTTAACCTCTTCATCGCTCCTGTTAAAATTCTCAGTAGAAAAGGCATAAGCCGTTAAATTCTTTATTCCAAGTTCTGAACACCAATTAACTAAGTCTTCCAACTTAAGTACTCCGTATTCGTGTCCTTTTGTTACTTTATCAAGCCCTGTATCCTTAGCAAACCTTCTATTCCCATCCATAATAATAGCAATATGATTAGGAACAGATCCTCCATTAACATCCCTAAACAGCTTTTTTTCGTATAAATAGTAAACTGGCTTCATTAGATAATCTCTTAACATAACCATCTTACCTGCCTGAAACCTTCTCCCTTAAACATATAGATTATAAAATTTATAGTTTCGGAATATTCTTATCTCTAAAAAATTAGTTATAAAAATAAATAGAGTTATTTAGATTTGTATTTCTTCGCTAGGTCCAAGTATTCTCCTGCGTTATGCTTAATCATTTCGTATTTGTCTTTATCAAGTTCCTTAGGTTTAGCTGGTGAGCCAATAGCTAATGAACCTTCCGGAATTTTTGTTCCCTCGGTGACCATCGCCCCTGATCCTATTATACAGTTTTCTCCTATTTCAGCTCCATCCATAACTATAGCACCCATACCTATTATTACGTTATCCTCAATTTCAGCTCCATGAATAACTGCATTATGGCCTATCGATACATTATCGCCTATGACAACCTTTTGATCTGGACTTACATGTACTGAGCAGTTATCCTGTATATTAGTTCTCTTACCGATCCTGATCTTGTTAAGATCTCCTCTTAGAGAAGTGAAAGGCCAAATACTTGAATTTTTACCTATTTTTATGTCCCCAACGAGTTTTGACGTTTCATCTATGTATGCCGTTTCATGGATTTCTGGTTCTTTCATAATTATCCTCCGTAAATTTTACGGCTTCAAATTAAAAGTACTTATCCTACCTCAGATCTCTTTCCATTTTAGTTAACCTTTCTACACCATCTTCTGTGACAACAACTGTGTCCTCAATCCTTACTCCGCCTTTATCTTTTAAATAAATTCCAGGTTCTATAGTTATTATCATACCTGGCTTTAATTCTATTTCACTACCTTCTCCAACCTTAGGTTCTTCATGTACATCAAGTCCAACACCATGCCCTAAAGAATGGTAGTACCTATCGCCAAAACCATAATCCTCTATTATATCTCTAGAAACTTTATCCAGCTCAGAAGCCTTCATTCCTGGTTCTGCCTGTTTCACTGATTCCTTCTGAGCCTCTAGAACTACTTCATATATTTCTTCCATTTCCTCTGATGGATTTATCAGTATTGTCCTAGTTATATCTGAGCAGTAATTTTGATACTTCGCCCCTATATCAAAGGTCACAGGGCCATCATCGATCTTTTTATCCGATGCTACTCCATGAGGTAGGGCAGATCTCTTTCCAGATGCTACTATTGTGTCAAAAGCCACTTCAGCTCCATTCTTCCTCATATGGTATTCAATTTCTGCGGCTATCTCAAATTCTAACTTACCCCTCTCAGTTGATTCTATACCTTTCTCCATCGATTCTACCGAAATATTAGATGCTTTCCTTATTTTTTCTATTTCTTCCGAGGTTTTAATTCTTCTTAACTTGCCTATATGATCTGAAACATCAATTATATCAGTTTCTTCTTCAATCTTTCGAACCAAGTTAAGAGAAAGATCCCTCTCTACACCTATCTTATCATAATTACCAATAAGATCTAATAAGTCCTCAAACCCATCGATCTTACTAACTTCAACACTACTTTCTTCTTTTGCAGCATCAAATTCAAGCTCAGGTACCAATAGCTTCGAACCTTCAGATTTTATTAAGAAGTAGCCACCTGCTATTGGCGAAAAACCCGTGAAGTAGAAAAGATTCTCAGATTTTTTTATCAGGATACCATCTAGATTATTATCTGACATGTAATTCTTAGTTTTCTCGAACATCAGAGCACCATCCTTAAATATGTTTCCTTTTAATATAAGTATGTGGTGTATTATGGAGGAAAAACTCGAGAGATTTCTGAATGAAAGAGGGATTGAAGTAGGGAATATTGATATAGATAATAATATTTTAAGAATCGATCTTATCAAGGGCGAAGATGACTTTGAAGATCTTAATAAAGACCTAGAAGATGAATTCGATGTTTCAGGAGTAGAGTGGACAACAGATTGGGACAGAAGAATAAGAAATCTCGAATTACAGAATTCATTAGAGAAGATAAGGAATCTTATCAGAGGACATAAAGATACTAATAAGGTTCTTAATGTTTTAAGAAGGAACTTAGAGATAAGACTTTCTAAGGAAGAATACATAGAAGGTAATGGCGAGGTTGTTGTGGCTTTATCCGGAGACCTTGGAAGTATGGTTTCCATGATCATACTTAAAAGGATTGGGCTAGAGATTCAGGCTGTCACTGTCGATCCTGGTTCTTCTTTTCTTCCTATGGTTAGTAGAAACCAGATAAGAAGGATTGTAGAGTTTACTGATTCTTCTCACGATTTTGTTGATATTGAAAGTTCAAAAGCTATGAAGGCGGTAAGAAAGAATGGTTTTAATTGGCATAATTATTTAGATTTGATTGAGAATGAAGTTGAAAGATATGCAGATCGTAAGGGGATTGGAACAGTAATATTTGGATCATTTAGAAGATATGGTAAGAAAGCAGTGGAAGAACTTGATACTGGGGTTAGGGTTGATCTTCCTGGATTATTAGCTTTATCTGAAGAGTACGCTGAGAACTTAATTAGGGTGCATGGTCGGGATTTTATTGTGAATGAACCAGTTCCTATAGTCAAGAAAAATCTTGATAAGAGAGCTGTTGACGAGTTTTATACCAGAAAAATTTTAGATAAAGTAAGGAAAAGAACTCTTAAACCTATTAATGCTTTAAATGAATTGAAAAAAAGGGATAAGTAATTTAATTATAGTCTTTTAAGTTTTACTATGATAAAGACTTTGTCATTACAAGTTATTTTTGATTCATGATCCAGGATCTTACATTTATCCCCGTCTTTTATCCCGCTGGGGCTTATTAGATCGTCATGTTCATCACATTCTATGTCTATTGATTCGTATGTTACTGTGGAACCTACCATAGCTTTTTTAGGTTTGATCGCTGCTTCTATAGTTGGTTCTACTACTTCAACTACTTTAACTTGGCCATGAACAGGGCATTCGTGTTCAACATCTCTGACCTTGGTTATTTTATATCTTCTACCATCATCTAAATTTCCCATACATACGTCAACATATTCACATTTACTGCAAAGATCTGCTTCACCACTATGAATAAATTCTCTACCTTTCTTTGCAAAACTCTTTCCAACAAGTGTCACTATTTTATCTTTGTTCACTCTATCACCTTTGTTTTAGTAGCAGCTTCTCTAGCAGCTTTCCTAGTTAAACCAGATTCTCCTAAAATGGTGAACCTATCCCTAATATTATGAGCTTCAGTTAAAGCCTCAATCACTTCCTCTTCGGAAACACCTAACTCCTCAGCATTTGTAGGTGCACCAGCCCTCATTAAAGATTTCCGAATCCTTTCCCAATCTATCCCCTGAAGGTAGGCCATTATTATAGAACCAACACCACACTGTTCACCATGAAGAGCCGGTGAATCAGCAATTTCATCAAGTGCATGAGAAAACATGTGTTCAGAACCTGAAGCCGGTCTAGATGACCCTGCTATACTCATTGCCACCCCACTAGAAATTAAAGCCTTAATAACTTTTCTAGAACTCTCCTCTAAATTATTCTTAATATAATTTGCATCCTTAATAATCATTTCAGCAGACATTCTTGAAAGAGCAGAAGCATATTCACTCTTGTATTTTCCTCTAAGCCTATTAGATAATTCCAGATCTCGTACTGCCGTTAAGTTCGAAATTGCATCACCCACACCTGCAGCAATGAATCTGTAGGGGCTTTGACTAACGATCTTAGTATCAACAATAACAGCTAAAGGAGAATGTGTTTTCTGTGATTTTCCATTACCAATAGAAGCCTTAGAAGATGCTATACCATCATGAGAAGCGGTGGTAGGGAAAGAAACAAACGGCGAATCAATTTTATAAGAAGATAACTTTGCCATATCAATAACACTTCCTCCACCGACTCCAATAATCCAATCTTCATCCGAATAATTTTCAACTATCCTTTTAACCTCTTCTAAATCCTTATCCTCCACAATAAATGAATCAACACCAAAGCCAGACTCAATCAAAGAATCTTTAACATCTCGGCCAGCGACCTCGGAAGTAGTTGATCCAGACAAAACTAATCCCTTATCTCCAAAATCCAAATCTTTAACCACATTAGGAACACGATCAATATTATTACTTCCTAAGGTAACTTTCCTCGGAAACTCCATTATGTGCATCATAATCACCTAAATTTTTAAGCGTAAACTTATAAGCGTAAAGACCTATAAAAATCCGGTGCCCCGGATGACATTAATCTCTCAACTAGTTGACTTCTTTCATAAATACTTCATCAGTCCGATGCAAAACTATTCAGGATACAATATTGTGAATACTTTAACCTACGGAATAATACTTGGTATCGCAGTCTTATTTATATTTCGCCTTTTAAAGAAATTAGATATAGATATTAGTGATGGCTTTACAAAGGCTTTAACTCCTTTTATAATACTAGGTCCAACCTCTAGAGCTCTCGTTGATGCAGGAGTATATCCAAGAGAATACTGGTCCATATCCCCAGGAATCTGGATAACTATAGGACTATCAACTCTAGGTTTAATCCTGATCTTTAAACATATCTTAGGTAAAAAATGGAAAAAGCCCTTTGTAGGGATAGGTTCTGTATTAGTAGCTATTAATATAGTTTTAATCGTTAGAGAAGGTGTAAATCTTGTTCCTTTCGTAGAGGTTTTAATATTCTTTATTCTAGTTTACTCTTTGATTTTTGGTTTTACGAGATTAGATTTTGATCTTTGGTATATGAAGAAATTATCTAATTCGATTAAAGCTAATTTGATGTTATTTTTTGCGCATATCTATGATGCTTCTACAACTTTCGTTGGTGTAGACTTCCATGGTTATGGAGAACAACATGTTCTGGCTGGATACTTGATAGAATTAACAGGTACTGCAGCAGTAATGTATCCTCTTAAATTAGCTTTCCTTATCCCGGTATCATTAGTGCTTGAGGAGCTTGCTAGTAAAGATGAAGTTGATGTAATGCTTTTGAATCTGGTTAAGTTAGCTGTCTTTACTCTGGGGGTTGGCCCTGGTACTAGAAACCTTTTAAGAGCTGCTATGGGTGTATAATATGTTAAATAACAGTTTGATTCCAAAGAAAAATGATAAATCAGTTTTCTGGAGATTCATATCTATAATTCGAAGCGAAAAGAATTTTCTATGGATTACGATCGCTTTTTTCAGTCTAGGAATACTTTTAGGAGCATTAATACAATTTACCTTTCCCGAATTAATAGATCAGTTCATAAACCAGCTAAAGAATTACTTGGAGGGGATCGCCGGATCAAAACCATCAAAAACTTCTTTAATGATTTTCATTTTCTTGAATAACTTTAGAGTTGCAATAATGGCTTTTCTGTTAGGAATAATCTTCGGTATTATGCCAACTCTCGTTTTAGTATTTAACGGAGCCATACTAGGAGTATTAGGAACAAGAATGGGGCAACAAGGAGAATTAATCAACTTTTTTATATCAATACTTCCTCATGGAGTCTTCGAAATACCAGCAATACTTTTCAGCTGTGTAGCCGGATACAAAATGTTCTTAGGATGGATATCAAAGGAAAGAGAACTAAAAAATGAATTTAAAGAATCACTAATATTAATAGTTGGATCAGGCTTAATTCTTCTATTAGCTGCCTTTATAGAAGGATTCATCACAACAACTCTAGTTTAGAGAACTTAATCCCTAGAAACTTATTTCCCTTCCCCACCACTCAAACGGGCCAGCGGCCGAGTTTTCTTAGTACTTAAGAACATGGATTCCTTTTCCAGCTCTCCAAACTGATCCAACATCTCAATAATTGAACTTCTTAAAACATTCAAAGGACTTATGCATTCGTCTAATTCTTCCAGATTTCTAAGATCCGTCCCTATAAGATCCCTACTTTTTTCTACGATCATTTTAGGAGATCTTTGATGCTCTAATAAGTCTTTCTTTAATAAGTGCTTCGTAACTGAAAGTAATCTTTGGGAATAGGTGGAAATCGCTGGTGTCCCTAAAGCTACAGACTCCCTATTCATAGTTCCTCCCGCACCTATCATGAGATCAGAATAATATAATAAACTCAGCGCATCAACAGTATTATCAGGTATTTTAACGTCAAATCTAGAAAGTCTTTTTCTTTGATCCTCAGTCCGAGGGAATAACACGATTTCTGGATCTAATTCTTCCTTCAATCTAGGTATTATTTCATGAGCTATTGATCTTTTATTATCTTCATAATAGTTTGCGTTTACAGGCTCAGTCCTTATTACAACAATTTCTTGATCCTGTTCGAGGTCAAGATTTTTTAATACATTTGGATTAGGATTAAAATTATCTATGTGAGCTAATTCGGAGAAGCCATTATATTGGGTTATTTTTTCTGGATTAGCCCCCTGATTAATTAATTTCTTTTCAGAGACAAAGGATGGAACGATTATTTCATCTACTATTGAGAAAGATAGCTTATTGGGAGCGACTTCATGTTCGTTATCACATATCAGGATTGAGGGTATATCTAATCCGTAAGCTACTCTTGGTGCTTCTACTGAGTGCTTTGATATTGATATATCTGGATCGAATTGGCTTATTACGTCGGTTAGTTCGTAAATTCTTTTAGAACTGGCTTTTAGTTTTCCTTTTAGTGATCCTCCTCCATGCTCCCCTACGACTTTATGTTCGATTCCCTTTGAATTCAATATTTCTGGCAGATGATCAATTTCACGGGAGGTGACTAATATTTTGTGTTCGGATCTTCTTAATTGTTCTATGAATCCACTGAAAAATTGTGCATGTGGAGCATTTGAAAGATCTATCCATAACTTCATCGTCTCGACCAATCGTTGTAAAACATCTGCCATATTTAAGGCTTTTTCGTAAAATGCTGTTTTTAACGATTTCAAAAAATTTCTAAGAACTTTAATTACTTTAAAACGTTTTTGAATTCCTGTTTATGTTTTTTAATAATCATTGATATCTTAATTATTCAAAAAATAGAATAAAATCATTTTATAATTGATTTACCTAGTTTTAATTATTTCTTGTGATACCGTATCATAGGGATCAGTAAATTTTCCATGAAACCCTTTCTGAAATCGTTTTATGGACAATATATTTTAAAAATAAAGAAGCAGTAACCCCGGTGCAACAATGGAAATAAGAGTAATAGGACTTGGTTACATTGGACTTCCAACAGCAATCATGCTATCAAAAACAGGTCACAATGTTGTCGGTTATGATATTGACGAAGATAAAGTAGAAAAAGTCAATTCTGGAATTTCGCCCGTAGAGGAACCTGAAATTGAAGAACCATTAAGAGAAGAAGTAGAAAATGGAGGACTAAGAGCCTTTAATAATCTTGAAAAAGGTGAGGCGTA
The DNA here is from genome assembly GCA_964436705.1 of uncultured Thermococci archaeon. GTDB lineage: Archaea > Methanobacteriota_B > Thermococci > Thermococcales > CAYNOZ01 > CAYNOZ01. The sequence goes on along the minus strand of CAYTEI010000001.1, from coordinate 1,090 downwards.
CTTTATTTCAGTTCAAACCCCTTTAAAAGATAATTCCGATGAGGCTGATCTTAGTTATCTTAAATCCGCAATTGATCCTTTATCCAAAGTGGTTGAAGATGACAGTATCATCGTTATTGAAAGCACTGTACCACCTGGAACTACAGAAGATCTTTATAAACTACTTAAAGAGAAGTCTAATAAATCCCCTTACATGGCTCATTGCCCAGAAAGGGTAATGCCTGGGAAGATAATGAAGGAGATCGTAGAGAATCCAAGAGTAGTTGGTGGAGTTGATCCAGAGAGTACAGAGTTAGTTAGTGGATTATTTAGAGATTTTGTAGAGGGGGACGTGTATGAAACCGATTCTAGAACCTCTGAAGTAGTTAAACTAATTGAAAACACTTTTAGAGATGTAAATATTGCTATAGCTAACGAAATTAGCTTGATTTGTGAGGAATTAGGAATAAATGCCTACGAAGCAATAGAAATAGCGAATTCACATCCAAGAGTGAATTATCTCTACCCAGGAGCTGGCGTAGGAGGGCACTGTTTACCTAAAGATCCATACCTGTTAATACAAAATATAGAAAAAAATGATACTATTATAAGAAAATCAAGGAAGAGAAACGAAGAAATGCCTAAAACTATTATAAAAACCTTGAAAAGAACCTTCAATAATTTAAAAACGAAAAAAATAGGGATCCTAGGAAAAGCTTACAAGGGCGGTACAGACGACACTAGAAACTCGCCTTCAATTAAGATCGGGAACGAATTAGAAAAACAAGGAGCTAAAGTAGAATATCATGACCCTTATATCGATAGTAATATTGAGAACACTTTCAAAAATTCAAGCTGTGTAATTATAGGTACTGATCATCCCGAATTTCTTGAGCTAGATTTTAATGAATTAGGTAAATTAATGGAAAATAGATTGTTAATAGACGGACGAGGTATGTTTTCTGAACCTCCAGAAGGATTCAAGATGTTCGGGGTAGGAAGAGGAGATCTTTTTGATTCTGATAAATAATAAATCTTTTTGATTGCTTTTTTATGGTTTTGTTTAGAATGGTGAGCCCGGTGGGATTTGAACCCACGAACGCCGGCTTAG